>NZ_MVFZ01000018.1:0-130546 GCF_002042945.1 Citrobacter sp. A316 | reverse complement strand
GTGCTACCGTTCGACTTGCATGTGTTAGGCCTGCCGCCAGCGTTCAATCTGAGCCATGATCAAACTCTTCAATTTAAGTTTGATGCTCGTGAATTAAACTTCGTAATGAATTACGTATGTTCACTCAGAGACTTGGTATTCATTTTTCGTCTTGCGACGTTAAGAATCCGTATCTTCGAGTGCCCACACAGATTGTCTGATAAATTGTTAAAGAGCAGTTGCGACGCGCTTTAGCGCTCTGTCGCGAGGTCCCGTATATTACGTTCTCCTCATTCAGAGTCAAGCATTTATTTTTGCTTTTCTCTACGAGATTCTCAGTGGAACCCCGCTGACCCGGCGGCTTGTAATCCGTTGTTCCGTGTCAGTGGAGGCGCATTATAGGGAGTTATTTCAGGCTGACAAGGGGAAATTTAAAATAATCTTCCGAGTGCGTATTTTTTCACCAAAACCACTTAAACTGACAGTTTTTCGAGCGTTTTAAAGCCATAGCGCTGTAGCACGGGCAATAATTGCTCGGCTTCTGTCGTCATTGCCATACAAAATGCAACGTTCTCATCGGTTGATTTCGCATCTGGCGCTTCATGTTCTAATAGCCAGGCCGTACGGCGCGCAATCGCGGCACCAGAATCAACCAGCCGCGTCCCCTCTGGCAGAACCTGCAAAAGCTCTTCCTGTAATAGAGGGAAATGAGTGCAGCCAAGCACCACCGTGTCAGGCGGTTCCGACATCCGCAGCCATGGACGTAGAATGCGGCGCAGCTCTTCCAGAGAAACTGTTTCACCGTGTAGCTTCGCTTCCGCCAGTTCCACCAGCTCAGCAGAACCCAACATTGCAATTTGGCATTCGTTAGCGAATCGCGCAATCAGCTCATGGGTATACGAGCGCTTCACCGTTGCACGTGTAGCCAGTAGCCCCACAACACCGTTCGCCGTGAGTCGCGCCGCCGGTTTAATCGCAGGCACTACACCCACAACCGGGAAAGCAAACTTCTCACGTAACGCAGGGAGCGACACCGTGCTTGCTGTATTACATGCGATGACCGCAAGAGAGAGGGGATAGCGCTGCTGGACAGCAGTCACAATCTCAACAACACGCTCGACGATAAACTCCTCGCTCTTCTCTCCATAAGGAAAGGCGACGTTGTCGAAAGCGTAGATATAGTGGAGATCCGGCAGAAGACGCCGGATCTCGTCATAGACCGACAACCCACCGACGCCGGAATCAAACACCAGCACGGTGGGACGGGGATCAGAAGGTGTAGCTGCCAGACAAGGTGTATTCCCGTCCTGCAGTTGCGTAGCCATAAACTGTCTCGTAATCTTTATCGAACAGGTTGGCGATTTTACCACGAACTGTCAGCTGTGAGGTGATTGGATATGACACGGCAAGATCCCACAGGCTGACCCCGCCCATTTTTACAGGCTGGTAGGTTACGTAGTCCGTGTCATAACGCGTTCCCAGGTAGTGATACGTCAGGCCCCAGTCAAAATCATAAACCTGCCAGTCAAGCTGGTATTTCACCTGCTGTTTAGAACGTCGTGCGAGCGGCTTGTCCGTAATTGCATTGCGCGAATCGACATAATCGTAGCTCAACGTATGTGCCAGCGGTCCGGTGTCAAAGTTTGCGGTCGCTTCAACGCCTTTAATACGTACTTTGCCTTCGTTAAAGTATTTCTCGGTATGTGGGTCATAATCGATCATGTCATCGATATCGTTACGATACCCTGAAACTCGCCAGTTCACACCTGCCGTTAAGCCTTCAAACGCCCCTTCCCATTGCTTACTTTGTTCAGGATCCAGGTTCGAATTGCCGTAATAACCATGTAACTGCCCGAGATTAGGTGCTTTGTAAGATGTACCGTAGGACGCAATAAAGCGATAGCCTTCAATAAACTCCCATCCGGCGCTGGTTTGCCATGTGCCATGGCGTCCAAACTCAGAGTTATCATCGCTACGTGCCGCACCTTCAAAGGTAAAGTCGCCCAATTGCTGCAACCCGGTCAGATAGAGTCCCGTATTACGCTGATCGTAACCGTCCGTGACATACCCGGTGCCAGGCGTCGTAGTTTGTTTTTGCCAGTCGACACCCGCGCCTACGTTACCGTGGCCAAGCACCATACTGTTGGACCACTGAACATTATATTGCTTCATATCATCCAGAGTGGCCGAGGAGTCATAGCGACCATAATCCGGATCATAGTTGTAGTCTTTGCTATGGCTATAGCTCGAAACCAGCTGCGACTGGATAAGCTCACCATTAAAACGCAGTCCGGCATCCCAGCTTTGGCTGTAGAGTTTTCGGGTATCGAGGAGCGGCGAGCCAGGAGAGTAATATGAGTCGTAATTCGTGCGGTTATCATAACCATAACCGCGAACAAACCCGCTCCATGTATCGGAAAAGTTGTGTTCCAGTGCGCCATACAATGTTTTACTTAAAAAACCGTCTTTATCGGGCTGAGCCTGAGAGCCGGTGCTGCCGTATGCTACAACATCAAAGCCTTTGGTATAGGCATAATCGCCCATCAGCGTGACGCGCGTATTTTCGCCGAGCTGTTGTTGGGTTGAGACATCGTAATTCTGATACCCATTGCTCCCCACACCGGCCGTCAGCTCCGTCCCCGGCTTTTCACGTGTAGTAATGATATTCACCACGCCGCCAATCGCATCAGAGCCATAAACCGCCGAACGCGGCCCACGAATGTATTCAATACGTTGTACTAACGAGACTGGGAACTGGCTGAGGTCGGCCGCGCCGCTAACCCCTGCCAGGTTCAGGCGTACGCCATCAACCAGCACCAGAACATGGCTGGCGTTTGTGCCACGAATAGAAATAGACGAATTTTGCCCCATACCCCCGTATTGGGCGATATCCACACCAGGCAGGCGGCGAAGCACATCATTGACGGAAGTGGATTGCCAGCGATCGATATCCTGGCGAGTAACAACAGTGATAGGAGCAAGTACTGCACTACGAGGCTGCTGAAAACGGTTGGCAGTAACGACGAGAGTATCTGGGCTAGTATCCTGTGCCCAACCAGAAAATGCCGTGACGGACAGTGCCGTGCACAGCAACGATTTTTTAATCATTGTAAAGCATCCACAATATAAGAAGGATGCCGCAGGTCCCACCGATAGTACGCGATGATGAAAGCCAGATGCGACGTTAGCCGGCAGGTCTTCGGGCTTGGAGGCAACTTAAAGAGACGATAACTTCCCACGGCATGCCGCAGTGTCTGCACCAGGTGCGCTCATCCCCTACCTTCCTTACCGCTGCGCGTCAGCTCCAGATTCACACTGGATTCCCTTTTAACTCACAGGACCGGAAAACGGATGCTACAGTTTGTTACAACCCACTGTCCAGACCACGCATCACAATATCGGAAATCATCAATGACTGGACATCTGTTGAGCAATCCCTACAATCCCCGCGTACTTTTATTTTTCAGGACGCATCATGACCCCCGAACACCTTCCGACAGAACAGTACGACGCACAGTTAGCTGAAAAAGTGGTGCGTCTGCAGAGCTTAATGACGCCATTTTATGCACAGGCTCCGGAAGTGTTTCGCTCACCGGTCAGCCACTACCGTATGCGCGCGGAATTCCGTCTGTGGCATGACGGTGATGATCTGTACCACATCATGTTCGACAGCCAGACCAAAAACCGTATCCGTGTCGACAGCTTCCCGGTGGCCAGCGAGCTTATCAATACGCTGATGACGGCAATGATCGACGGCGTTCGCAATAACCACATCCTGCGCCACAAACTGTTCCAGATTGATTACCTCACGACCCTGAGCGATCAGGCGGTGGTATCGATGCTGTACCATAAAAAGCTGGATGATGAATGGCGTCAGGAAGCCGAAGCACTGCGGGATGCGCTGCGGGCGAAAAACCTGAATGTGCATTTGATTGGCCGGGCAACCAAAACCAAAATCGAGCTGGATCAGGACTATATTGACGAACGCTTGCCGGTGGCGGGTAAAGAGATTATCTATCGGCAGGTTGAAAACAGCTTCACCCAGCCGAATGCCGCCATGAATATTCAGATGTTGGAGTGGGCGATTGATGTCACCAGGGGCTCAAAAGGCGACCTGCTTGAACTGTACTGCGGCAATGGCAATTTCTCGTTAGCCCTCGCACAAAACTTCAACCGCGTGCTGGCCACTGAAATCGCCAAGCCATCCGTTGCTGCTGCACAGTACAACATTGCGGCTAACCATATTGATAACGTACAAATTATCCGCATGGCGGCTGAAGAGTTTACTCAGGCGATGAACGGCGTTCGCGAATTTAACCGTTTGCAGGGGATCGATCTGAAGAGTTACCAGTGTGAAACTATCTTCGTTGACCCACCGCGCAGCGGTCTGGACAGCGAAACGGAGAAAATGGTGCAGGCGTATCCGCGCATTCTGTACATATCCTGCAATCCGGAGACATTGTGTAAGAACCTGGAAACGTTAAGCCAGACCCACAATGTTTCACGTCTGGCTCTGTTCGATCAGTTCCCGTATACGCACCATATGGAGTGCGGAGTACTGTTAACGAAGAAATAAGACTGAACGTAGGCCGGATAAGCACTGCCTGTTCAGATTGCCGGATAGCGGCTTTGCCCTATCCGGCCTACAGCTACAACTGTTACTCCGCTATTTCCTGCTTACGGTTACGCACTTTAAAGCCGATCCAGAACACCAGAATTACAGACAGTACCGCCGGGAAGAAGTTAGAGCCAATATCCGGATATTCAGCGCGTACCACGGTGCTGTACAACAGAACGCCGAGGATAAAGCAGGCGGCAGCCAGGCCCGGCAATCCCACAGGCATGGT
Organism: Citrobacter sp. A316; assembly: GCF_002042945.1. Lineage (NCBI taxonomy): Bacteria > Pseudomonadati > Pseudomonadota > Gammaproteobacteria > Enterobacterales > Enterobacteriaceae > Citrobacter > Citrobacter sp. A316. Next base: position 125,720 of record NZ_MVFZ01000018.1, on the reverse strand, counting down.
GCGATTTTGATAGCGTTGATGCAGACAATACACCGTCAGCACCAGCGAAATGATCGGGAATACTGAGAATGGCACAATGGAGCTAAACAGCGCCGCAAATGTACCATTGATCGATAAGCCAGCAACCAGCGCCAGCAGCAGCGTACCTTTATCTTGACCTGACTGTTTCATCACTTGTCCTTCTCGTTACTCGGAGTGGTGCGTCATCTTCTCTTGTTCACGGCGGTACCAATAAAATGCGCCTTTCGCGATCATGCGCAGTTGCAATACCAGCCGCTCTTCCAGCTGTCGACGCTGCTCGGCGCCAACATCCAGTGCTTCTGCCCCGGCGCTGAACACAATGGTTACCATGGCTTCGGCTTGCGCTTCAGTAAACGCACGAGGCATATGGTTTTCGAGTTCCAGATAGTCCGCAAGTTCCGCAATGAAGTGCTGAATTTCACGAGCGACCGCTGCACGAAACGCTGCGGATGTCCCCGAACGCTCGCGCAATAATAAACGGAAGGCGTTGGGATTGTTGCCGATGAACTCCATAAATGTTGAGACCGAGGTGCGGATCACACTCCCGCCCTTCGCGATACGCTGGCGCGCCTGACGCATCAACTGACGCAGCATCAGACCGCTCTCGTCCACCATCGTCAGGCCGAGTTCATCCACATCGCGGAAATGGCGATAAAACGAAGTTGGCGCAATGCCCGCTTCACGAGCAACTTCGCGTAAACTGAGACTGGCAAAACTGCGCTCAGCGCTCAGTTGACTAAATGCGGCTTCTACCAGCGAACGCCGGGTTTTTTCTTTTTGTTGCGCTCTAACGCCCATCACGATGTCTGAATCCTTCCACATACCTTGCTGGCACTATACCAGAGATTAGGCGGTTGGCATGGCTTTGTGAATGTTTGTTTACGCGCAGTTTGTGCTTCGACTTCGCAAAAAAGCACAACGATAATTGGGTTATCTCAACAACGATGTTACTATTCTGTTGCTTTTATGTATAAGAACAGGTAAGCCTGACCATGTCACATTCTTACGATTACGATGCAATAGTAATAGGTTCCGGTCCCGGCGGCGAAGGCGCGGCAATGGGTCTGGTTAAGCAAGGAGCGCGCGTCGCGGTGATTGAGCGCTATCATAACGTCGGCGGAGGTTGTACCCACTGGGGCACCATCCCGTCGAAAGCTCTCCGCCACGCCGTCAGCCGCATTATTGAATTCAATCAGAACCCACTGTACAGCGACCACTCCCGACTCCTTCGTTCTTCTTTCGCCGATATTCTCAACCACGCTGATAACGTTATTAATCAGCAAACGCGTATGCGGCAAGGATTTTACGAGCGCAATCACTGCGAAATTTTGCAGGGGAATGCCCGTTTTGTTGATGAACACACGATTGCCCTGGAATGTCACGACGGTACGGTGGAAACGCTGACTGCGGATAAGTTTGTTATTGCCTGCGGTTCGCGTCCTTATCGCCCTGTTGATGTCGACTTTTCGCATCCCCGGGTTTACGACAGCGATTCTATCCTGAGCCTGCACCACGAACCCCGCCATGTGCTGATTTATGGCGCGGGGGTCATTGGCTGTGAATACGCGTCGATCTTCCGTGGAATGGACGTCAAAGTTGATTTAATCAACACCCGCGATCGTCTGCTGGCATTCCTCGATCAGGAGATGTCCGACTCGCTCTCTTACCACTTCTGGAACAGCGGTGTGGTCATTCGCCACAACGAAGAGTACGAGAAGATTGAAGGCTGCGATGACGGCGTCATCATGCACCTGAAATCCGGTAAGAAACTGAAGGCAGACTGCCTGTTGTACGCCAATGGCCGTACCGGTAATACCGATTCGCTGGCGCTGGAAAATATTGGTCTGAAAACCGACAGCCGCGGACAGTTGAAGGTCAACAGCATGTACCAGACGGCGCTGCCGCACGTGTATGCAGTAGGGGATGTGATCGGTTATCCAAGCCTGGCATCGGCGGCCTACGACCAGGGACGCATTGCCGCCCAGGCGTTGGTAAAAGGCGAAGCCACCGCGCATCTGATCGAAGATATCCCAACCGGGATTTATACCATTCCGGAAATCAGCTCCGTTGGTAAAACCGAACAGCAGCTCACGGCAATGAAAGTTCCCTACGAAGTTGGCCGCGCCCAGTTTAAGCATCTGGCACGTGCGCAAATCGTGGGCATGAGTGTCGGAACACTGAAGATCCTGTTCCATCGCGAAACCAAAGAGATTTTGGGGATCCACTGCTTTGGGGAGCGCGCGGCCGAAATTATTCACATCGGACAAGCGATAATGGAGCAAAAAGGTGGTGGTAACACTATCGAGTACTTCGTTAACACCACCTTTAACTACCCAACCATGGCGGAAGCCTATCGGGTAGCGGCGCTAAATGGCTTAAACCGCCTGTTTTAACGCACTGTCGAAATGGCCATCCATTGATCCACGGATGGCCTCTGCCAGCTGTTCATAACGGCTGCGCAGCGGCGAACCAGGACGGTACACCAGGCCAATCGTACGACGCGGTTCGGGTTTAATGCATGGCAGATAAACGACACCATCACGCTTACGCTCCGGCGGAACGGCCAGCGCAGGCAGTAAGGTAATACCACTGCCTGCCGCCACCATGTTACGCAGAGTTTCCAGACTGGTTGCCCGGAAATGGGTATCTTCATCAGCACCCGCTTCAAAGCAGAAGCCCATCGCCTGATCGCGCAGGCAGTGGCCATCTTCCAGCATCAGCAGTTTTTCACCCGCCAGATCGGACATCGGTACACAGTCACGGTTTGCCCATGGGTGATCTTCATAGATCGCCAGCATCATAGGCTCATCAAATAACGGTACTTCGATGAACGCCTCACTCTCTTTGACCAGCGCCAGAATGACGCAGTCGAGCTTACCGCTATCCAGTTGCGCCAACAGCTGATGTGTCTGCGCTTCATGGAGATACATTTCCAGTTTTGGGAAGGTCTGGTGCAACATCGGAATAATATGCGGCAGCAGGTATGGCCCCACCGTTGGGATCAAACCAATATGCAGCGGGCCAGACATTGTCTCGCCTTGTTGGCTTGCCATCTCCTTGAGCACTTTGACCTCGCGCAGCACGGTGCGCGCCTGATCCACCAGCAGCAAACCGGCCTGGGTGAACAGCACCTTGCGACTCGTACGCTCCAGCAACATGACGCCAAGCTCATCTTCCAGCTTGCGGATCTGCCCGCTCAGCGTTGGTTGGCTAACGTGACAGGAGTCTGCCGCTCGTCGGAAGTGACGATGTTCGGCTAGCGCCACCAGGTATTCAAGATCACGAATATTCATTATTCATCCTCCATCGCCACGATAGTTCGTAGCGATAGGTAGCATAGCAACGAACGATTATCCCTATCAAGCTTTCTGTTTAATAATGCACCACAGAAACGGAACGGTACCCCTTTAACCCTTGAAGCTACTGTCCGTTTTGAGAGTTTCTCTCATACTCGAAATAACTAAAGCCAACGTGAACTTTTGCGGACCTTGCGTCCGCATTTTTTTTGCATAAAAAAGCCCGGCGTCGCAAAGCTCGGCCGGGTTATGGTTTGGTAGGCCTGATAAGCGTAGCGCTATCAGGCAGAACGGCGCACAGTGCCGGATGGCGGCTTCGCCTTATCCGACCTACAGGCGTGCCTTTGCGTAGTCGATCGCCTGCGCAACCTGCTGCGGCGAAACGCCACCTTTCGCTGCACGTTTATCCAGACACGATTGCAACGAGAGGATCGGGTAAACATCATCGCCAATCACCGGGCTAAACTTTTGTAAGTCGGCAAGCGACAGTGCTTCCAGCGGTTTGCCCTGACGAATCGCCTCGACCACCGTTTCCCCCACAATATGGTGCGCTTCGCGGAACGGGACGCCTTTCGCCACCAGATAATCCGCCAGCTCAGTGGCGTTAGCATAACCCTGCTGCGCCGCTTCCTGACAACGCGGACGTTTCACCTGGATGCCATCCAGCACCAGCGCGGCCATATGCAGACAGTCCAGCCAGGTGTCGAGCGCGTCGAACAGCCCTTCTTTGTCTTCCTGCATATCTTTGTTGTATGCCAGCGGGAGGCCTTTTAAGGTCATCATCATGCCGGTCAGCGCACCCTGCACGCGACCGCATTTGCCACGGATCAGCTCCAGCGCATCCGGGTTTTTCTTCTGCGGCATCAGAGATGAACCGGAAGTCACACGGTCGGACAACTCAACAAAGCCCGCTTCGCCGGTGTTAAAGAAAATCAGATCTTCAGCAAAACGCGACAGGTGTACCATGCCGATAGAGGCGTCGGAGAGTAACTCCAGCACGTGGTCACGGTCAGAAACGCTGTCCAGGCTGTTGCGCGTTGCCGAGGCAAAGCCCAACCAACCCGCCAACTGCTCACGATCGATTTCATATGCCGTACCCGCCAGCGCGCCGCAGCCTAACGGACTGACGTCCAGGCGTTTGAGCGCATCCTGCAAACGGCTCTCGTCACGCGCCAACATTTCAACATAGGCCAAGCACCAGTGAGCAAACGTCACCGGCTGCGCACGTTGCAGGTGGGTGTAACCCGGCATGACGGCGTCCTGGTTATTCTCCGCCGTCACCACCAGCGCAGTTTGCAACTGACGATTGGCCGACAGTAATTCGATAACCGTGTCTTTACACCACAGCTTGAGATCGGTCGCGACCTGGTCATTACGGCTACGCCCGGTATGCAGTTTTTTACCAAGCTGGCCGACTTTATCAATCAGCTTACCTTCCACCCAACTGTGAATATCTTCGGCATCGCTTTGCAGAATCTGCTGAGGATTCGCGCGAACCTCTTCCAGCAGGTTATTCAGCGCCTCTTCCAACTGCAGCTGTTCATCGGCAGTCAGTACACCGACCGTTACCAACGCTTTGGACCAGGCCACAGAGCCAACAATATCCTGTTCTGCCAGGCGGTAGTCAAAACGCAACGAGTCGTTGAACTGTTTGAACCGCTGATCTGCTGCCTGTGTAAAACGCCCACCCCAAAGTGCCATAACGAATTTCCTTAATATGATATTTTTGCCCGGTGGCGCTGCGCTTACCGGGACTACAAAACCCACATAGGCCGGATAAGGCGAAGCCGCCATCCGGCACATTAATAGTTAAGCCAGAATACGCGTACCGATTGGCGTGCCGTTAAACAGCGCCGGAAGTTGCTCTGCATGACGCCAGGAGGCGATATCCACCGGACGGCCCAACGTACGCGCGGCATCCAACGCCGCATTCACCTTCACAATCATGCCATCGGTAATGATGCCCTGTTCAATCAGCTGTTCCGCTTTCGCCGCGGTCATTTCGGCAATACGCTGGCCTTTGCCATCCAGAATACCGCTCACATCAGAGAGCAGGATCAGATCCGCACCCAGCGTTGCCGCCAGCGCCGTTGCAGCCTGATCGGCATTCACGTTCATCAGCAGACCATCATCAGTGACGCCAATAGAGCTCACTACCGGCAGAAAACCGTTTTCCAGCAGCGTGTTAATCAGTTTAGGCGAACCCGGCTGCGCCAGTCCAACATGACCCAGCTCTTTATCGAGCGGTGTCACTTTTACGCTGTCGCCATCGCCAAGATACAGACCCACAGACGCGATATGATGCTTTTTCGCCCAGGCCAGCAAGGTTTTATTCGCCGTTCCCGCCAGGGCACCGGTAATAATGTCAATTTGATCGGCAGGCGTGACGCGCAGACCATTTTTCTTTTTCACCGGCAGATTCAGCTGCTTCATCAGCTCGTCGACCACGCAGCCGCCACCGTGCACAATGACCAGCGGACGCTGGTGCGACTCACGATAATTCACCAGTGCGGTAAACAAGCGCTCCAGCGCCTCTTCGCTATCCAGTAAAACGCCGCCCAGCTTGATAATTAATGGATTCATTGGTGCACCCTTAAATAAGAGACTGCGTTTGGACAAAGCCAAAACGAATATTTGCGCACTGCATCGCCTGTGCCGCCGCGCCTTTCAATAAGTTGTCTTCCGTCGCCACCACGATCAGATGCTCACCCTGTACGGCAAACCCGATATCGCAGAATGGTAATCCAACCACATTCTTCAGCGCCGGAACCCCTTTGTCATACAGACGCACCAGCGGTTTATCGCTATACGCCTGTTGCAGCGTCTGAGCCACCTGTGCATGGGTTACGCCCGCTTTAAGGCGGCAAGTGATAGTTTCCAGAATTCCGCGCGGGAAGTTGCCCAGATGCGGGGTGAAAATCACTTCAGCCCCCAGATGAGTAGCGATTTCCGGCTGATGACGGTGGGTAAACACGCCATACGGTTGCAGGCTTACTTCGCAAAAGCTATTAGAGATAGCCGCTTTACGGCCCGCGCCGCTCACGCCGCTGGTCGCATTAATTACCGGCCACTGGCTGAGATCCAACAGCCCGGAATCAATCAACGGTTTCAGCGAAAGCTGCGCCGCCGTCGGGTAACAACCCGGCACAGCAATCAGATTCGCTTCTTTCAACTTGTCAGCGTTCCACTCCGCCAGCCCGTAAACTGCCTGCTCCAGCAGATCGGGGTGCTGATGGGTAAAACCATAATATTTTTCATAGAACGCGCCGTCATTTACGCGAAACGCGCCAGAGAGGTCAAACACCACGCAACCGGCCTGCAAAAACTGCGGAGCCAGGTCATGACTTACCTCATGAGCCGTTGCGAGGAACACAACATCCACCCCTGAGCTAAACTCGCTGATATCTGACATTGGCTGCAACGGTAAATCGACAATGCCTTTCAACTGCGGATGCAAATCGGAGATTAATTTTCCTGCATCATTGCTTTGCGCTGAGACGGTCAAAGCGGTTATGGTCATATCAGGATGGCGATTTACATAGGTCACAAGCTCTGCGCCGGCATAGCCACTGGCGCCCACAATCAGCGTATTCAACATCGGGGCTGCTCACCTTCTTAGATTCTGTTGCCAGGTATAAGCCTTTATCACCTCACCTTACACTTGGTGGGTTTTATTACGCTCAACGTTAATGTATTTTTATTCACAAATACTGCATGAATATTGATACTATCATGACCCGAGGTGTGTCAACAATGAAAAACAATTTACCGCCATTTATCGAGATTTACCGCGCTCTGATTGCCACGCCATCGATTAGCGCTACCGAAGAAGCGCTCGATCAAAGCAATGCAGGTTTAATCACTCTGTTGGCGGGCTGGTTTAAAGATTTAGGCTTCAATGTGGAGGTCCAGCCGGTTCCCGATACGCGAAATAAATTCAATATGCTGGCGAGCATTGGACAGGGCGCGGGTGGTCTGTTGTTGGCGGGCCATACCGATACCGTACCCTTTGACGATGGACGCTGGACGCGCGATCCGTTCACCCTGACCGAGCATGACAATAAGCTCTATGGTTTGGGTACGGCGGACATGAAAGGCTTCTTCGCTTTTATCCTCGACGCGTTGCGTGATGTCGACGTCACGCAGCTGAAAAAGCCCCTCTACATTCTGGCCACTGCTGACGAAGAGACCAGCATGGCGGGAGCTCGCTACTTCTCTGAAACCACTGCTCTGCGCCCAGACTGCGCGATTATTGGCGAACCCACTTCACTGCAACCGGTTCGCGCACACAAAGGTCATATCTCTAATGCGATACGCATTCTGGGACAGTCAGGTCATTCAAGCGATCCGGCGCGTGGTGTCAATGCGATTGAACTGATGCATGATGCGATCGGCCATATCATGCATCTGCGCGATGACCTGAAAGCGCGCTATCACCATGATGCCTTTACCGTCCCGTACCCGACGCTAAATTTGGGCCACATTCACGGCGGCGACGCCGCCAACCGAATCTGCGCCTGCTGCGAACTGCATATGGATATTCGCCCGCTACCGGGTATGACGCTAAACGATCTCAATGGGTTACTTAACGAAGCGCTGGCCCCTGTCAGCGAACGCTGGCCGGGTCGCCTGACCGTATCGGAACTGCATCCGCCGATTCCAGGCTATGAGTGTCCACCTGACCATCAACTGGTAGAGGTGGTTGAGAAACTGCTGGGCGCACAAACTGAAGTGGTGAACTACTGCACCGAAGCGCCATTTATCCAAACGCTTTGCCCAACGCTGGTATTGGGTCCAGGTTCTATTAATCAGGCGCATCAGCCGGATGAATATCTGGAAACGCGCTTTATTAAGCCAACCCGCGAATTAATCACCCAGGTTGTGCATCATTTCTGCTGGCATTAACTGCCTGTCACCCCGCTAATCCTTTAGTGGTAAGCGGGGCGATTTTTTAACATTTCCATAAGCAACGCTTATTTGATTGGATGTGAATTAAATAACGTAAATTCACGGCATTTATTCGTTTGCTGAACCGATTTCGCAGCAATTGACGTCACGTGTTTTACGTGGCTTTATAAAAGACGGCTAAAAAGTTAAGTCCGCAAGATTTCGCGTGATAGTCAGGCGCGAAAGATACAGGACATATTCAAAATAGATGGGGTGTCTGGGTTAATATGAACGAACAATATTCCGCGTTGCGTAGTAATGTCAGTATGCTCGGCAAAGTGCTGGGAGAGACCATCAAGGATGCGCTGGGAGAGAACATTCTTGATCGCGTAGAAACAATTCGTAAGCTGTCCAAATCATCTCGCGCTGGCAATGAAGTTAATCGCCAGGAATTGCTCACCACACTGCAAAATCTGTCTAACGACGAGCTGCTGCCGGTTGCCCGCGCATTTAGCCAGTTCCTGAACCTGGCCAACACCGCTGAGCAGTACCACAGCATTTCGCCAAAAGGTGAAGCTGCCAGCAACCCGGAAGTGATTGCTCGCACTCTGCGTAAACTGAAAGAGCAACCCAACCTCAATGACGCCACCATCAAGAAAGCCGTAGAATCACTCTCTCTGGAGCTGGTACTCACCGCCCACCCGACCGAGATCACTCGTCGTACTCTGATCCATAAAATGGGTGAAGTGAACGCCTGCCTCAAGCAGCTTGATAATAAAGACCTCGTCGATTATGAACGCAACCAACTGATGCGCCGTCTGCGTCAGCTCATTGCCCAGTCCTGGCATACGGATGAGATCCGCAAACTGCGCCCAAGCCCGGTTGATGAAGCCAAATGGGGTTTCGCGGTAGTTGAAAACAGCCTGTGGGAAGGTGTGCCGAACTACCTGCGTGAGCTGAATGAACAACTGGAAGAGCATCTGGGCTATAAGCTGCCGGTTGATTTTGTCCCGGTTCGATTTACCTCCTGGATGGGCGGCGACCGTGACGGCAACCCGAACGTAACGGCGGATATCACCCGTCACGTGCTGCTGCTCAGCCGCTGGAAAGCGACAGACCTGTTCCTGAAAGACATCCAGTTTCTGATTTCTGAACTGTCGATGGTGGATGCCACGCCGGAACTGTTGGCGCTGGTGGGCGAAGAAGGCGCAGCAGAACCTTACCGCTATCTGATGAAAACCCTGCGTTCTCGTCTGATGGCAACCCAGGCCTGGCTTGAAGCCCGTCTGAAAGGCGAGAAATTGCCGAAACCTGCGGGACTTCTCACCCAAAACGAACAGCTCTGGGACCCGCTTTACGCGTGCTACCAGTCTCTACAGGCCTGTGGCATGGGCATCATCGCCAATGGCGAATTGCTCGACACCCTTAGGCGCGTGAAGTGTTTCGGCGTGCCGCTGGTACGTATTGATATTCGTCAGGAAAGCACCCGCCATACTGAAGCCCTGGGCGAACTGACCCGTTATCTGGGTATTGGCGACTACGAAAACTGGTCGGAAGCGGATAAACAGGCTTTCCTGATCCGCGAGCTGAATTCCAAGCGTCCGCTGCTGCCGCGTAACTGGGAGCCGAGCAACGACACCCGCGAAGTGCTCGACACTTGTCGGGTCATTGCCGAAGCCCCGTATGGCTCCATTGCCGCTTATGTTATCTCGATGGCGAAAACTCCGTCGGATGTGCTGGCCGTGCATCTGCTGCTTAAAGAAGCCGGAATTGGTTTTGCTATGCCGGTCGCTCCGCTATTTGAAACGCTGGACGACCTCAACAATGCCGATGACGTCATGTCTCAACTGTTGAATATAGACTGGTACCGAGGCTTTATTCAGGGCAAACAGATGGTCATGATTGGCTACTCTGATTCCGCAAAAGACGCGGGTGTGATGGCGGCCTCCTGGGCGCAATACCAGGCTCAGGACGCGCTGATCAAAACCTGCGAAAAAGCCGGTATTGAACTGACGCTGTTCCACGGTCGCGGTGGTTCCATTGGTCGCGGCGGCGCGCCTGCGCATGCGGCGCTGCTCTCTCAACCGCCGGGCAGCCTGAAAGGCGGTCTACGCGTGACAGAACAAGGGGAGATGATCCGCTTTAAGTACGGCCTGCCGGAAGTGACCATCAGCAGCCTGTCGCTGTATACCGGAGCAATTCTGGAGGCCAACCTGTTACCACCGCCAGAACCGAAAGATAACTGGCGTCATATCATGGATGAGCTTTCCGATATTTCCTGCGAGCTATACCGTGGATATGTGCGTGAAAACAAAGACTTCGTCCCTTATTTCCGCTCAGCTACACCGGAGCAGGAACTGGGTAAACTCCCGCTCGGTTCACGTCCGGCAAAACGCCGTCCGACCGGTGGCGTTGAGTCTCTGCGCGCCATTCCGTGGATCTTCGCCTGGACGCAGAACCGCCTGATGCTCCCGGCCTGGCTGGGTGCAGGCACCGCGCTGCAAAAAGTGGTTGAAGATGGTAAGCAAAGCGAACTTGAAGCCATGTGCCGCGACTGGCCATTCTTCTCCACACGCCTTGGCATGCTGGAAATGGTTTTCGCGAAAGCAGACCTGTGGCTGGCGGAGTATTACGATCAGCGCCTGGTCAAAAAAGATCTGTGGCCGTTGGGTGCAGAGCTACGCCAACGCCTGGCAGCAGATATCGATGTCGTACTGGCGATTGCCAACGACTCACATTTGATGGCCGACCTGCCGTGGATTGCCGAGTCAATTCAGTTAAGAAATATTTATACTGACCCGCTGAACGTATTACAGGCAGAGCTGTTACACCGCTCACGCCAGGCAGAAGAACAGGGCAATGCACCGGATCCGCGCGTGGAACAAGCGCTGATGGTGACCATTGCTGGTGTCGCCGCTGGTATGCGTAATACAGGCTAACATCCCTCCCCCGTCGCCTTCGTGCTATTATTCGGAGGCGACGGCAAAAACCGCTGTTACAACCACTTCATTTTCAATATATTCCCCCTCGAATATATTCATTAAATGAATATAACGATGGCAAAACACGATCCTAAGATCGTGATGCTTCAGTTCCTCTTAATGTTTAAGTGCTACTCTTGGCGCTACAATTAAAGACAGGCTTACATTATGCAATCCTTACACTCCCAGTCTAAACCTAAATTTAGCTGGAAAGCCCTGGGTTGGGCGCTCCTCTATTTTTGTTTTTTTTCCAGTTTACTCCAGGTCGTTATTCTCTTATCCGGCTATAGCGGAACTAATGGTTTACGCGACTCCTTGCTGTTCAGTTCGCTGTGGTTGATTCCGGTATTCTTATTTCCAAACCGTATCCGCGTTATTGCTGCCGTCATTGGCGTAATGCTATGGGCGGCCTCACTAGCTGCACTGAGCTATTACGTCATTTACGGACAAGAGTTCTCGCAAAGCGTTCTGTACGTGATGTTTGAAACCAATGCGAATGAAGCCAGCGAATATCTGAGCCAATATTTCAGTCTGAAGATTGTCTTAATTGCGCTGGCCTATACAGCTGTGGCAATTCTGCTATGGACACGTCTGCGTCCTGTGCATATTCCATCACCCTGGCGCTATCTGGTGTCGTTTGCACTGTTATACGGTTTGATTCTGCATCCGATGACGGTAAACACGTTCATCAAACATAAACCATTTGAAAAAACGTTGAATGGCCTGGCATCACGCATGGAACCTGCCGCACCGTGGCAGTTCATCTCCGGGTATTATCAGTATCGTCAGCAGTTGACCGCGCTGAATAGCCTGCTGAATGAGAACAATGCCCTGCCGCCGTTGGCCAACTTTAAAGACAACTCCGGTGATGCACCGCGTACGCTGGTACTGGTGATTGGCGAGTCAACGCAACGTGGCCGTATGAGCCTGTACGGATACCCGCGTGAAACAACGCCGGAACTGGATGCGCTGCATAAATCCGATCCTAACTTCACCGTGTTCAATAATGTCGTGACCTCCCGTCCGTACACCATTGAAATTCTGCAGCAGGCGCTAACCTTCGCCAACGAGAAGAACCCGGACCTGTATCTGACTCAGCCATCCCTGATGAACATGATGAAACAGGCGGGGTATAAAACCTTCTGGATCACCAATCAGCAGACGATGACCGCCCGCAACACCATGCTGACGGTGTTCTCTAAGCAGACGGATAAACAGTTCTATATGAACCAGCAGCGTACGCAAAGTGCGCGCGAATATGACAGCAATGTGCTGGCACCGTTTAAAGAAGTACTGGCCGACCCGGCACCGAAAAAGTTCATCATCGTTCACCTGCTGGGAACGCATATTAAGTACAAATTCCGCTATCCGGATGGTCAGGGTAAGTTCGACAATAATATCGACAATGTGCCCGCAGGCCTGAGTGACGATGAGCTGGAAGCTTACAACGATTACGACAGCGCGAATGTCTACAATGACCATATCATTGCCAGTCTGATCAAAGACTATAAAGCGACGGATCCGAACGGCTTCCTGCTGTACTTCTCCGATCATGGAGAGGAGGTGTACGATACGCCACCGCATAAAACGCAGGGTCGTAATGAAGACAACCCGACGCGCCATATGTATACGGTGCCGTTCCTGCTGTGGACCTCGGAAAAATGGCAGGCCGCACACCCGCGTGACTTCTCACAGGATGTGAATCGTAAATACAGCAGCTCAGAGCTTATCCACACCTGGTCTGATTTAGCGGGCTTCACCTATGATGGTTTCGATCCAACTCGTGCCATTACCAGCCCGCAGTTCAAAGAGACGACCCGCTGGATTGGCAATCCGTATAAGAAAAATGCCCTGATTGATTACGACACCCTGCCTTACGGCGATCAAATCGGTAATCAATAACCGTCTGCCGGATGCACTACGCTTATCCGGCCTACAGCTCGCAAAGACTTGTAGGTCGGATAAGGCATTAGCCGCCATCCGGCAATAATCACTTGAGGGCGATTGTTTTCAACGTTACTGTTCCCCTGTCTGCTGCCTGCAAGGGATTAACATGTATCACGACATCAGCCATCTGCTCTCTCGCCTGATTAACGGCCCCACGCCGCTGCGCCAGATTTACTTTGCCAGCACCAGTAGCTCAACGCCGGAACTGGCGTATCAGGTCGATTTTCCCCGACTGGAGATTGTGCTGGAAGGTGAATTCACCGATAACGGTGTTGCTGGCGCATCCGCGACGTTACAGCCTTGCGATGTGTTATTCGTTCCCGCTGGTGGCTGGAACTTTCCGCAGTGGGTCACACCAGTCACGACACTCAGCATCTTGTTCGGCAAACAACAACTGGGTTTCAGCATCGTGCAATGGGACGGCAAGCAATATCAAAACCTTACTCGCCAGCACGTTGCGCGGCGTGGACCGCGTATTGGCTCATTCCTGCTGCAAACGCTCAATGAAATGCAGATGCAGCCGCAGGAGCAGCAAACTGCCAGGCTAATCGTCGCGAGCTTACTGAGCCACTGTCGCGATCTGCTCGGTAGCCAGATCCAAACCGCATCACGCAGCCAGGCGCTTTTCGAAGCCATTCGCAACTATATTGACGAACGCTACGCTTCACCACTCACCCGAGAATCCGTCGCACAGGCGTTTTACATTTCACCCAATTACCTTTCCCACCTTTTTCAAAAAACGGGCGCCGTCGGTTTCAACGAATACCTGAACCACACGCGGCTGGAACACGCAAAAACGCTATTGAAGGGTTACGAGCTGAAGATTAAAGAAGTGGCCCACACCTGTGGGTTTGTTGACAGCAACTACTTCTGCCGCCTGTTTCGCAAAAATACCGAACGTTCGCCATCAGAATACCGTCGGCAGTACCACAGCCAGTTGACGGAGATAAAAACTAATCCAGAGTAAGATGCGTGTGCTGTGGCGCTGAAAGCAGCTTTCGCACGGCGCTCATCACCCGCTGCGGCTCACGCAGAAATGCGCTAATGCCCGACTGAACGTATCGGCTCTGCGTAAAACGTTCTGCTCCTGCCAGTTCAATATCAGTAATCAGCAACACCACATCAGCGCGGTTAATATCCTCTTCCGTCAGGCGATTTTCGGTACCCAATGCACCCTGAGTTTCGATCTTGATGCTCCATTTTTCCTGCTGGCAGAGTTTCTCCAGCCGCTCAGCTGCCATATAGGTATGGGCCACGCCACTTACGCACGCGGTGACAGCAACCAGATATCGTACAGGTGCGATGGTCATACTATCCTCCTACTGTTACCTGAAATCCGGCGCATTCTGCCATCTTACGTATACTATCCACCTCTTGCGCCGTCGGTACGGGCACTTCTTTCATCAACCAGAGCAAACCGAGCAGGCTGTATTTTGGCTCGCCATATTGATGAAACGGTAGCAGGTGTACCTGCTTTATGCCTAGTGATGACAACATCGTCAACACATGCTGCGTGTTATCTGAATTCATCGTAAAGCCCGGAATCAGCGGCAGGCGAGGTATGACATTAACCCCTTCCTCCACCAATAACCGTAAATTCGCCAGCACACGCGGCAGGTTCATGTTGATGACCTCACGAGCCAGATCTCGATCCATTATTTTGAGATCGAACAGCACCTCATCACACTCTTTTGCCAGCGATAACAAGCGACCGGCCGGCGCATCGCCAGCCGTTTCAATTGCACAGCGCACATCCCAGCGCCGCAGACGTTGCAGGAATCGTGCGGCAAAGGGCGCTTGCATCAGCACTTCACCGCCGGAAAGCGTCACCCCCCCACCAGAAGTGCGAAAGAAAATATCATCTTTCATCACTTCGCGTTCCAGCTCGTCCAGCGTGATATCACGACCAATACGCTCAAACGCACCGGAGGGACACTCGTCAGCATCACGCAGACAGGGTGTGCAGTGCAGGCATTTACTCTCCCGCCGTACCGTTTCAATACGCGGGGAGAGAGATTCAGGGTTAGCACACCAAGGGCAGGTATGCGAACAGCCTTTAAAAAAGACGACCGTACGAATACCCTGCCCATCATTCAGTGAGTAACGCTGAATGTTGAATATACGCGCGACTTCCTCGCCACGTGGATCAATTACCTCACAGTTGATGCGCGGTGCGGCGAATGATGTCATCCTGGATCTCCTTCGACAGCTCGACAAAGAAGGCGCTGTAACCCGCCACGCGCACCACCAGCCCGGTGAAATCCTGCGGGCGCTGCTGTGCTTCGCGCAATGTGTCGGCATTTACCACGTTAAACTGGATATGCTGGAGTTTAAGCTGGGTAAATGCCCGCAGAAAATCCGCCAGCTTGCGTAAACCGGCCTCACCTTCCAGTGTGGCTGGCGTAAACTTCACATTCAGCAACGTCCCATTGGAAAGTAGCGTGTTATCCAGCTTGCTGACCGACTTCAATATCGCCGTCGGTCCTTGCATATCCTGTCCCAGCATCGGCGACAGGCCCCCGTCTGCCAGTTGTTCCCCGGCGAAGCGGCCATCCGGTGTTGCCCCAACGACCGAACCCAGCGGCACGTGCGCAGAGACGGTATACGAACCCGGCGTAAATTGCCCGCCGCGTGGATTCTGGTATTTCTCTACCTCTTTGCAGTAATGACGCAGAAGTTCGGCGCTGATGTTATCTACATCATCGATATCGTTGCCGTATTTTTCGAAGCGATTGATCAGCCTGGCGCGAACTTTCTCGCCTTCCGGGGTAGCAAAGTTATCTTTTAGCACCAACAAAAGCTCATCAAAAGATAAGCGCTGTTGTTCGAATACCAGCCCATTGAGCGCATGCAGCGAATCGCTCAGGTTTGCAATACCGATCCCCTGTACGCCGGAGAAGTTATACCGCGCGCCGCCGTCGGTAATATCGCACCCTTTATCCAGACAGTCGCTAATAAACGAGGAGAGCAGCGGCACCGGCGCCCAGTCGCGGTGACCGATATCGCAGATATTACTGCCCTCGACCATCAACGTGATGTAGTGGCTGATTTTGGCACGAATATGCGCCAGGAGATCGTCGTACGTCAGCGTGCGGTTGCCTTCGTTCTCATGCAGACAGATTTCCATCACTTTCAGCAGATTAAACATGGCGATATCGTGCAAACCGTATGTTCTGCCTGGAATAGACAGCTCGACACAGCCTACTACCGCGTAATCCCGCGCATCTTCCAGCGAAACACCGCGATTCAGAAACGCGGGCACCACCACTTCATCGTTAAAGATTTGTGGGATGCCGGTACCAAGACGAATGGTCTGTGCTGTTTTCATCAGGAACGGTGTATCGATCAACGCGTTCGTGCGCACACCGAGATTTGGTTGTGGCAGCTGTACATTCTGATACGCATCAAGGCAGAGGAAAGACAGCACATTTACCGCACTACGACCATTCTCCGTTAATCCCCCCAGTAGCGCGGTGTAGCCTGTTGGGAAGCCAGCAAAATAGCGCGCGCTGCTGGTGGATCGCAGTAGCACAATGTCATTACATTTTACCCACAGGGATTCGAGGATCTCCTGTAAGAATGCAGGGGCTTCCCCCTGCGTCAGCGAGGCCTGATAAAACGGCAGCATATACTGGTCGAAGCGGCCGAGTGAAAGAGAACTGGCGTTGGATTCATATTGCAAAATAATGTTCATGTACCAGAACAGCTGACATGCCTGCCAGAAGGTTTGCGGCTTACTCTGGGCGTTATGCCGGGAGTTTTCAGCAATCGTCAGTAATTCCTGGCGTCGCTGCGCATCCGGGCAGCTTTCCGCCATCTTCTCTGCCAACATAGCGTAACGCAGAATATGGTTTTGCGAAGCCTCAAGCAGCAACAGCGCAGCCTGATAAAAGTGATTATCCGGCTGCTGCAGACAATGCGCCCGCATCTGCGCTACCAACTCGCCAAGCCCGTGATTCAACAGGCGTGGATAATCAATAATGATATGTCCCTGACCTTTGTCAGTCTGGTTAATGCTAAAAATCTGGGTACTGACGGCGGCTTTTACCTCATCGGTCATCTGACCGTTGATGAAATCTTTCATCGACCGCTTTTCCCAGTACGGATACAGCACATCACGATAGCGATGTTTATCCTCTTCGCTGATGTCAAAACGGTCCTGCGGACGGGTTGGAAACTGCTCCAGCTCTTTAAGCAGCCAGTAAGGATCCATTTCCGGCGACATAATGCCCGCACGCGGTTTAACGGTACGGTTTCCGGCAATCAGTTCCTCATCACGAATCGAAATCTCAACGTGCTCAAGAATATATGCGGTGGCTTTCGCCCGACGCAGAATAACCGGCTCTCCCTCCGTCTGCTGGTGGCTGGCGGTATATAACAGCGCACGCTCAAGCGAAATTTCACGGTTGTTCTGAAACAGAGCGGTTTTTAAACGTTGGATACGGTTAGTCATGAGGAACTCCCTGGAACCTGTCCATCAAGCTATCTTATTTGTCATTTTGAGCCAGGGCAGTGCTCGCGCCCCTCACGTACTGCGTGTACGCTCGGGTTCCTGCGCGCTGTCCGTGTTCAAACTGCCTGCAACGATAACGCCTGATGAAGCAGGCTCTAAAAATGAAAAGTTAAGCGGTTTGCGCCAGATGCGCGCCAATCTTGTTCATGATGGCGTCGGCACGTTTCACTGCATCGCTGATGTTGACGCGAACGATAGTTTTGCCCGCAAAACGTTCTTCAAATTTAATACCAATGTCCTTGGTCAGAATAACCATGTCGGCTTCCGCCACATCCGCCGCGGTCAGTTCGTTTTCCAGACCGATCGACCCCTGAGTCTCAACCTTTACTTGCCAACCTTTGGCTTTAGCGGCGCTTTCCAGCGCTTCGGCTGCCATATAGGTGTGGGCAACGCCAGAAGGACATGCGGTTACTGCGATAATCTTGGTCATGACTCATTCCTCACTTAATTCATTTCAAAATCTAAATCCAGGTCATCTTCTTTCTGATCGACCTGAGACACTTTTTTCCGCGCCAGACTTTTCAGTACGTTAACGCACACGGCGGTCACTACAGCACCAACGGCAACCGCCGCGATATAACCCAGTTTTCCTTCCACTACAGGCAGAACAATCAGCCCGCCCCAGCCGGCATAACACTGCGCACCAAACAGGGCGGCGGTTACCGTGCCGCAGGCGGAACCCACCATAATCGATGGGATGACGCGCAGCGGATCGGCTGCAGCAAACGGAATCGCGCCTTCTGTTACGCCAACGCAACCCATTACCAGCGCAGCTTTACCGGCTTCGCGTTCTTCAGAAGAGAAATTCTTACGACCAATCAACGTCGCCAAACCTAAACCCAGCGGCGGCACGCAGATCCCCACCGCAGCGATTGCCACCACGGTATAAACCCCCTGCGCCACGCAAATCAGCATGAAGGCGTAGGCAACTTTGTTAATTGGCCCTCCCATATCGAAGGCCAACATCAGTCCCATAATTACCGCCAGCAGTACGATGCTGCCCTGCTGCATACCCTGCAGCCACTCGGTCAGGCTCGTGGTTAACGCGCCAACGGGTTCTCCCAAGCCCCACATCATGATGCCTGCGGTGATAAAAGTGCCGACGATAGGAATAACGAAGATGGGCATTACCGAGCGCAACACCTTATGAACCGGGATCTTCTTCAGATAATGGACGACGATACCGCCAATAATCCCGGCAATTAATGCGCCAAAAAAACCGGCACCGAAGCTGTTTCCCACCCATGCGCCAATCGCACAAGGGGCCAGAGCAGAACGTTCAGCAATGGAATAGCCGATATAAGCGGCAAGAAATGGCACCATCAGCGTCAACCCGGCGACGCCAATATCAAAAAGCTTTTTGAGATTAGGATCGGTCGCAGCATCCGGTACCGCGCCCTTGCCATACAGCATGACGGAGACAGCCAGCAAAATACCGCCCGCTACGACGAAGGGAATCATATGCGAAACACCGGTCATCAGGTGCTGACGAGTATTTTTCAGGATTTGTACCAACTCTTTCATACGTCGCTCCCGGGCTGCCTAAAGCCCATATCCATAAACTTGTTGCGGAAAACAATAGGCAATCCGACGCGACGCAAACAGTGGATAAAAAGGCCATTTGCTGGACTTTTGTAATGTCAGTACAAAAATGCGATCCGCCTCATAACTTGCAGTTTCTCGGAATTCATAGGGGATACGCTGACTTGTGAGGGATGTCTCACTTTGATGGTTACATTACATTTATCCAGTTTTTGGCAGATTTGTCACATGGCAGGCTCAGGCGTTGCCCTTTTATCCTGTAGCGAGAAATCGTTATGGGAGATGAGGCTATGGCCCTGATTGTGGAATTTACCTGTGAGCTACCCAATGGCGTACATGCACGCCCGGCAAGCCACATAGAAACGCAGTGCAACACCTTTACCTCGCACATTGAGTGGCACAACCTGCGTACCGAACGTAAGGGCAACGCTAAGAGCGCGTTATCGCTGATTGGTACCGATACTCTGGCGGGTGATAGCTGCCAGTTGCTGATTTCCGGTACAGATGAACAAGCAGCTCACCAGCATCTGAGCCAATGGTTACGTAATGAATTTCCGCACTGCGATGCACCGCTAGCGGAAGCCAAGAACAACGAGCTGGAGCCACTTCCGGCATCGCTCACCCATTTAAATCCACAGCTTTTCCGCGCTCGCACCGTTTGCAGCGGCAGCGCAGGAGGCGTTCTGAGTCTGCTTTCTTCGCTGGATCTCAACGCGCTCAGTAACCTTCCATCCGCTCAGGATATTGAAACCGAGCAAGCAGCACTGGATAACGGTTTAACGCTGTTGATGAAGAATATTGAGTTTCGATTACTCGACAGCGACGGCGCTACCAGCGCGATTCTGCAAGCACACCGCTCGCTGGCCAGCGACCTCTCACTGCGCCAGCACCTGCTCGCCGGCGTATCACGCGGGTTAAGCTGCGCCCAGGCGGTTGTTGAAAGTGCCGGACATTTTTGTGATGAATTCTCCCGTTCAAGCAGCAGTTATTTACAGGAGCGTGCGCTGGATGTACGCGATGTTTGCTTCCAGCTTCTGCAGCAAATTTATGGAGAACAGCGCTTCCCTGCGCCGGGAAAACTGACCCAGCCTACGGTTTGCATGGCGGATGAGCTAACACCGAGCCAGTTCCTCGAACTGGATAAAACATTGCTGAAAGGCTTGCTGTTAAAAAGCGGTGGTACTACGTCACACACGGTGATTCTCGCCCGGTCATTCAACATCCCTACGCTGGTTGGCGTAGATATTGAATCTTTGAGGCCATGGCTGCAGCAAACAGTTTATATCGATGGTAACGCAGGAGCAGTCGTCGTTGCCCCTGATGAATCCGTCGTACGTTACTATCAGCAAGAAGCCCGTATCCAGGATGCCATTCGGGAACAGCAACGTATCTGGCTGACCCAGGAGGCACGCACGGCTGATGATATCCGCATGGAAGTCGCCGCCAACATCGCCCACTCCGTGGAAGCGCAGGCAGCCTTTAGTAACGGTGCGGAAGCGGTTGGCCTGTTCCGTACGGAAATGCTGTATATGGACCGTACCTGCGCCCCGGATGAGAACGAGCTATACAACATTTTCTGCCAGGCGCTGGAACCCGCACAGGGACGCAGCATTATTGTGCGCACCATGGATATCGGCGGTGATAAACCCGTTGATTACCTGAATATTCCTGCTGAGGCCAACCCGTTCCTCGGTTATCGTGCGGTGCGTATCTATGAAGAATATGCCGCATTGTTTACCACGCAACTGCGATCGATCCTGCGCGCCTCAGCGCACGGTAGCCTGAAAATCATGATCCCAATGATCTCCTCCATGGAAGAGATCCTGTGGGTCAAAGAGAAACTGGCTGAAGCCAAGCAGCAACTGCGAAGTGAACACATTCCGTTTGATGAGAAGATCCAGCTCGGTATTATGCTGGAGGTTCCGTCTGTGATGTTCATCATTGACCAATGCTGCGAAGAGATTGATTTCTTTAGTATTGGCAGCAATGACCTAACGCAATACTTACTGGCGGTCGACCGCGACAACGCCAAAGTTACCCGCCACTACAACAGCCTGAATCCGGCCTTCCTGCGCGCACTGGATTACGCCGTGCAGGCAGTACATCGACAGGGGAAGTGGATTGGCCTGTGCGGTGAACTGGGTGCCAAAGGTTCTGTACTGCCACTGCTGGTGGGACTGGGTCTGGACGAACTTAGCATGAGCGCTCCCTCCATTCCCGCCGCCAAAGCGCGGATGGCGCAACTCGACAGCCGTGCCTGCCGTCAGTTGCTGAATCAAGCGATGGCTTGTCGAACTTCGCTGGAGGTCGAACATCTGCTGGCCCAGTTCCGCATGACCCAACAGGATACTCCGCTGGTTACCGCCGAGTGCATCACGCTGGATAGCGACTGGCGCAGTAAAGAAGAGGTCATCAAAGGGATGACCGACAACCTCCTGCTGGCAGGCCGTTGCCGCTATCCACGTAAACTGGAAGCAGACCTGTGGGCACGCGAAGCCGTCTTCTCTACCGGATTAGGTTTTAGCTTCGCCATTCCACACAGCAAATCCGAACATATTGAGCAGTCCACCATCAGCGTAGCGCGCCTGCAAGCGCCGGTACGTTGGGGTGATGATGATGCGCAGTTCATTATTATGCTGACGCTCAACAAACATGCCGCTGGCGATCAGCATATGCGTATTTTCTCGCGTCTGGCGCGCCGCATTATGCATGAAGAATTCCGTAACGCGCTGGTTAGCGCCGCCTCAGCCGACGCTATCGCCAGCCTGTTGCAGCATGAACTTGAACTTTAAAGAGGATGTTTTTGTATGGAACTTTACCTTGATACCGCCAACGTCGCGGAAGTTGAACGTCTGGCACGCATCTTCCCTATCGCAGGTGTTACCACCAACCCAAGCATTGTAGCGGCAAGCAAAGAATCCATCTGGGATGTACTGCCGCGCCTGCAAAACGCCATCGGCGAAGAGGGTATTCTGTTTGCCCAAACCATGAGTCGAGACGCGCAGGGCATGGTGGAAGAAGCTAAACGCTTGAGCAATGCGGTGCCTGGTCTGGTAGTGAAAATCCCGGTGACATCCGAAGGTCTGGCCGCGATTAAGATGCTAAAAAAAGAGGGTATCACCACGCTGGGAACCGCCGTTTACAGTGCTTCTCAGGGGCTACTGGCTGCGCTGGCGGGAGCTAAATATATCGCACCTTACGTTAACCGTATCGACGCGCAGGGCGGCGACGGAATTCGCACTGTACAGGAACTGCAAACGTTACTGGAACTGCATGCGCCAAACAGCATGGTACTGGCAGCCAGCTTTAAAACCCCGCGTCAGGCGCTGGATTGCTTACTGGCAGGATGTGAAGCAATCACCCTGCCATTAGACGTAGCGCAACAAATGCTCAATACCCCTGCGGTAGAGTCAGCAATAGAGAAGTTTGAGCAGGACTGGAACAACGCATTTGGTCACATCAACCTGTGAGGGAAATAAAGTATGGATCGCATTATTCAATCACCTGGTAAGTACATCCAGGGTGCCGATGTTATTACCCGTCTTGGCAGCTACCTCAAACCATTGGCAGAACGCTGGCTGGTCGTTGGGGACAAGTTTGTCTTAGGTTTTGCCCTGGGCGCACTGGAAAAAAGCTTCCAGGATGCCGGACTGGCGCTGGAAATTGCACCGTTTGGCGGCGAATGTTCACAAAACGAAATCGACCGTCTGCGCGGCGTGGCGGAAAAAGCGCAGTGTGGCGCAGTACTTGGTATTGGCGGCGGTAAAACGCTGGATACCGCCAAAGCGCTGGCGCACTTTATGGGCGTGCCTGTCGCCATTGCGCCAACCATCGCCTCTACCGATGCGCCGTGCAGCGCGCTGTCCGTCATTTACACCGATGCCGGTGAATTCGATCGCTATCTGCTGCTGCCCAACAACCCGGACAGGGTCATTGTTGATACCAAAATTGTCGCGGGCGCACCGGCGCGTCTGTTAGCTGCGGGTATTGGCGATGCGCTGGCGACCTGGTTCGAAGCCCGCGCCTGTTCACGTAGCGGCGCAACCACCATGGCGGGCGGTCAGTGTACTCAGGCGGCGCTGGCGCTGGCAGAGCTGTGCTTTAATACGCTGATCGAAGAAGGTGAAAAAGCGATGCTGGCAGCCGAGCAGCACGTGGTGACTCCAGCACTGGAGCGCATCATTGAAGCTAACACCTATCTGAGTGGCGTTGGTTTTGAAAGCGGTGGTCTGGCAGCGGCTCACGCCATTCATAACGGTCTGACCGCAATCCCGGATGCGCATCACTACTATCACGGCGAGAAAGTGGCTTTCGGTACGCTGACGCAGTTGGTGCTGGAAAACGCGCCGGTCGATGAAATTGAAACCGTGGCGGCGCTGTGTCATTCCGTTGGACTGCCAATTACCCTGGCGCAACTGGACATCAAACAGGATATCCCAGCGAAAATGCGCATTGTGGCTGAGGCAGCCTGTGCCGAAGGCGAAACCATCCACAACATGCCTGGCGGCGCAACGCCGGACCAGGTATATGCCGCCCTGCTGGTGGCTGATCAGTACGGTCAACGTTACCTGCAAGAGTGGGAATAAGCTGCCAATAAAAAATCCCCGCAATCGCGGGGATTTTTTTATTCATACCATGCCGGATACGCGCAAGCGACATCCGGCATTGCCTGTTACAGCAGATCGAAACGATCCAGGTTCATCACTTTCACCCATGCGGCAACGAAATCTCTCACGAACTTCTCGTGGGCATCGCTGCAGGCATAAACTTCAGCCACTGCGCGCAGTACAGAGTTAGAACCGAACACCAGATCGGCGCGGGTTGCGGTGTATTTTACTTCACCGCTCAGACGGTCACGACCTTCGAACAGCTCTTGTGACTCATCAACCGCCTTCCACTCATGACGCATATCCAGCAGATTGACGAAGAAGTCAGTGCTGAGTACGCCTGGACGATCGGTAAAGACGCCGTGCTGGCTACCGTCGAAGTTGGTGCCCAGTACGCGCATACCGCCCACCAACACGGTCATTTCCGGTGCGGTCAGCGTCAGCTGCTGTGCTTTATCAATCAGCAGCGACTCGGTGGTCGACACGTCAGGACGAGAGCGGTAGTTACGGAAACCATCAGCAATCGGCTCGAGCAGTTCGAACATCTCAATATCCGTTTGATCCTGGCGCGCATCCACGCGGCCCGGTGCAAAAGGAACCTTAATGCTGACACCCGCAGCGCTAGCCGCCTGCTCTATACCGACAACACCGGCCAGCACGATAATATCGGCTAACGAAGCGGTATGGGCTGACTTATAAATGCCTTCCAGCACAGGCAGTACGCGTGCCGCGGTAGCATTCACATCCCAGCCACGCTGTGGGTCCAGCGCCAGACGCGCACCGTTAGCGCCGCCACGTTTATCCCCACCGCGGAAAGTTGATGCGGAAGCCCACGCTACCGATACCAGTTCACCCACGGACAACCCGGAAGCGGCGATGGTCGCCTTCAGCTTCAGAATATCTTCTTCGCTTGGATTGAAGAACGCATGCGGCAGCGGGTCTTGCCAAATCAGATCTTCTTTTGGCACTTCCGGTCCGATGTAGCGCGATTTTGGCCCCATATCACGGTGCGTCAGTTTAAACCACGCACGGGCAAACGCTTCGTTGAACGCCTGTGGATCGTTCAGGAAACGACGGGAGATCTTCTCGAATTCAGGATCGAAACGCAGCGTCAGGTCGGTAACCAGCATTGTTGGCTTACGTTTTTTCGACGGATCAAACGGATCGGGAATAATTTCTGGCGCGTCAACGGCTTCAAACTGAATCGCGCCTGCCGGACTGCGGGTTTGCACCCACTCATATTTGAACAGGTTCTCGAAGAAATAGTTGCTCCATTGGGTCGGCGTCTGCGTCCAGACCACTTCCAGGCCGGAAGTAATTGCGTCTGCGCCCGCGCCGCTGCCGTAGCTGCTGGCCCAGCCCAGACCCTGCGCTTCAATCGGCGCGGATTCTGGATCGGCGCCTACGTGCGAAGCCGGTGCTGCACCGTGGGTTTTGCCCAACGTATGACCGCCGCCAATCAGCGCCACGGTTTCTTCGTCGTTCATGCCCATGTTACCGAAGGTCGCACGAATCGCCGCTGCCGCAGAAAGCGGTTCGCCGCTATGGTCCGGCCCTTCCGGGTTTACATAGATAAGACCCATTTCGGTTGCGCCCAGCGGCGCTTTCGCCAGCTCTTCCGGATGACGGTGGGTCAGCCAGGCTTTTTCATCACCCCAGTTTACGTCGAGATCCGGTTCCCAGACATCTTCACGACCGGCACCAAAGCCAAAGGTACGGAAGCCGGAGTTTTCCAGCGCCACGTTGCCCGCAAGGATAAACAGGTCGGCCCAGGAAATTTTTTGACCATATTTCTGCTTGATTGGCCACAGCAGACGACGCGCTTTATCCAGGCTGACGTTGTCCGGCCAGGAGTTCAGTGGTGCAAAACGCTGCTGTCCGCGACCCGCGCCACCGCGTCCATCGATGGAACGATAGGTCCCTGCACCGTGCCATGCCATGCGGATAAATAATCCGGCATAAGTTCCCCAGTCAGCGGGCCACCACGGTTGAGATTCGGACAGAAGGGCTCTGAGATCCCCTTTCAGGGCAGAATAGTCGAGTTTGCTAAACTCTTTACGGTAGTCGAAGTCCTCACCCAGCGGGTTCGAACGATTGGAATGTTGGTTTAAAAGATCAACGCGGAGTTGGTTAGGCCACCAGTCGCGGTTATTCGTTCCTGCTCCCGCACTCTGATCGTGACCGCCCTGATGAAAAGGACACTTACCGGCAGTTGATGCGTTCTGGCTATCGTCGGACATGCTCATCTATATGCTCCCTTTACAGTGTTCTGACTACGATATACACCACCAGAGATAAGATATAGTCGAAATAACCCACAGATTCGATAGCTAATTCCTTTTATATTTTAAGTTACAGAGATGTAGATCAAAATGATCAATAAAAAGCCCTCCGTAGAGGGCTGGGGCATCTGTTTAATTCGGTCTTACACCTAGTGTGTGACAAATAGCGTAGCTCATCTCGGCGCGATTTAGGGTATAGAAATGAAAATCTTTCACCCCTTCGCGACTCAGGATCTTCACCATGTCCATGGCGATATTCGCTCCCACCAGCTTGCGGGTTTCGGCATCATCATCCAGACCATCAAACATGGTCGACATCCAGGAAGGGATACGAACATTGGTCATATCGGCAAATTTTTTCGCCTGTTTAAAGTTGGATACCGGCAGGATGCCCGGAATAATTTCCACATCGATACCCGCAGACACACAGCGATCGCGAAAACGCAGATAGCTTTCTACATCGAAGAAAAACTGGGTAATCGCGCGGTTTGCACCGGCATCTACCTTGCGTTTCAGGTTCAGCAAATCGGCCTGAGCGCTCTTCGCTTCTGGGTGTACTTCCGGATAAGCCGCAACGGAGATATCAAAGTCCGCAACGTCTTTCAGCAGAGTCACCAGGTCAGAGGCATACATATCCGGTTTACCGCTTCCCGGCGGCAAGTCACCGCGCAGAGCAACAATATGACGAATACCGTTATTCCAGTAGTCCTGAGCAATGGTCCGCAGCTCATCGCGAGTTGCATCAATACAGGTCAGGTGCGGAGCCGCTTCAAGGCCAGTGCGATCCTTAATGCCTTTAATAATGCTGTGCGTACGGTCGCGCTCACCAGAGTTTGCACCGTAGGTGACTGAAACAAACTTCGGCTTCAGGCTGCTCAGGCGATCGATGGAGTTCCACAGGGTTTGCTCCATTTCACTGGTGCGCGGCGGGAAAAACTCAAACGAAACGTTAATCTGACCCTGTACTTCCGCCAGGCTCTGATTCAGGGCTTCCCGCTGGTTGGCGTGAAAAAAGCTCATACCTTACCTCATCAATCTTTTGTCGTTATATGTTGTGTTGTGAACTGCTATACGTTTAGACGTCTAGATGTAAAAATGACGGAAAAGCATGCTGGCGTCAACACAAAAATCATCGTTAAAGGTGAGGAATACTCAGCCAACGTGAAAAAAATTCACATCAGCCTGAAATAATGAGGGATTGCGTCATGGCCGTCTGCAGCCACGCTAATTTTGTTACGTTCTCAGGCAGCATCAGCAACCCCGTACTAATACGTAATTCGGTATCGGTAAGCGGAAGAAAGGTCACGCCCTGACGCTGGATAGCCGAAAAGGAGGCCGGAATCAGGCTCAGACCGTCACCCTGCGCGATCCGCGCCAGCAGCACGTCATGTTCCAGCGGCTCTTCAATACAGGCAGGCGAGTAACCCGCACGACGAAAAATGTGTCGGGTGTAATCAAAGAAGGCGGGGTTACGATCACGTTTGAACCAGAACAGTGGCCGGTGGTTCAGCGCCGTTAACGAGAGCGACGGCAGCGTCGCTTCTGCCCACTGCGCGGGTAAAGCGGCGATCATCGATTCTTGCCAGCCAAGCGGCGTGACGCTAAGCCCCGAGGCCTCAAGCGGTAGTGCTACCACCGCGGCATCCAGTTTTCCCCGACGCACCTGGCGCGCCAGTTCAGGCGAACTATGACGGACAACATGCAGCTTCTGTACTCGCGTAATAAGCTGCGACTCAAGTGCAGCGAAAACGCCCTGCTCAAACGCCGTACTTAGCCCTAAGCGCAGAGATTGCTCCCCCGTTTTCGCTAGCTGACTCAGCGCCGTCCAGGTTTTATCCTGTAGCGCCAATAGCGGGAGCACGATATCAAGCACACGCTGGCCGTCCTCCGTCAGCGTAAGCCCACGGGTATGACGGACAAAAAGCGTCACTCCCAGGCGTTCTTCAAGCTGGCGAATATGGCGACTCAGCGGCGGCTGCGACATAAACAAACGCTGCGCCGCCCGACTCATATTGTTCTCTTCCGCGACTACGGCAAAGTAACGCAGCAGGCGAATATCCAGAGAGTGCAAAGACGGGGTTGTCATACCGAAAAGGTATCACGGAAACGGTATTATCCCAATCATTCCGCACGCTCTATCCTCACGCCACAGACCACATGAAAGAGGAAGAAATGATGCCTTCAGAACGCTTTATTACCGGTCAGAAGATGTTGCAAAAAGTGGATGGTAAAGGGGGCGATGCAGTCGTCGAAAGTCTGCAAGATATTGCCCCAGATTTCGCCCAATACCTGATTGAATTTCCTTTTGGCGACATCTATTCAAGACCAGGGCTGGATTTACGCAGTAGAGAAATCGCTACCGTCGCGGCATTAACTGCGCTGGGTAACGCCGCACCGCAGTTGAAGGTACATATTGGCGCGGCATTACACGTAGGTTTAACGCAGGATGAGATCGTTGAAGTGATTATGCAGATGGCCGTATATGCTGGCTTCCCCGCGGCACTCAACGGCTTGTTCGCCGCAAAAGAGGTGTTTGCCTCCCACAAAGGCTAAAACAACAGGCCAGCAGAATATCTGCTGGCCTGAGCTCACTACGGTTTCACATCGACCACACGCATGCCTTTGAGTTGCTCATCCGTCAGCGTATTTCCTGCTTTGAAATAATCAACGACCGCATTAGAGACATAGTAACCACCGGATGTGTTACGCGCTTTACCTTCGGTAAATGTTGTAAAACCATCACCGCCGTCTGCCAGGAAGCTATTGGTGGCAATGTGATAAACCGTGGCATCCTCAATGGGTTTGCCGTTTAACGTCAATACGGTGACCCGCTGACCAACCGGTTTACTGCTGTCATACTTCATCTCCAGTCCTTTGGACACCTGCAATACACCGTTGCTTAAACTCGCGCCATGCTCCATCAGGCTGCGCAACTGCTTACCGGTAAGATCCATGGTTGCCAGCTCATTCGGGAACGGGAAGGTGCTAATGACTGCGCCCATGGTGATGGCTCCAGCAGGGATTTCATTCCGGATGCCGCCCGAGTTAGTGAGCGCTAACTGGGTATCTTTACCCGCCGCAGCCAGCAACGCATCTGCCGCCAGATTTCCCAGGGAAGAAGATTCACCGTAAGCACGCGTCAGCTCAACCGGGGAGTTGGCAACCGTTTGTTGTACCACTTTATCGAGCTTTTTATTCCAGCCATCAATGACCTGTTTCGTCTGCGGGTCTGGCTGCCACTCATCAGCAAAAATGGTCTTCAACTCGAAGTTCTTCACGGTAAATTGATGCGGTTTCTGCTGGTAATCCAGCACCAGTTTACCCACATCAATACCACCGCTGTCGGTAGAAAGAATCAGGGTGTTACCGACTTTAATCGGCTCCGGCGTGCCCACATGCGCATGACCGGTGATCAGGATATCCAGCCCCTTCACCTGGCTTGCGGTCTGGATGTCTTTATCCAGCGCACGGCGCACATCGGTACCCCCCAGACTGGACTGACGTGCTGGCGTGCCTTCATGGATCAGCGCCACGGTAAGATCGACTTTGCCTTTAAGCTCATCGATATAGCGTTGCAACCACTTCACTTCATCCCGCGCCTCGATCCCGACACGTGTCGCAGCGGAAACCGTATCATCAAAAGCAAACACGCCGTGCAGACCAATCACGCCAATCTTCACGCCATCTTTCTCAATGATGGTGTAGGGCTGATCCCAAAACTTTTTGCTGCTGTTTTGATAAAAGATATTGCCCTGCACAATAGGGAATTTCGCCTGACTCAGCTGCAACAACGTATTGTCCCAACCGTGATCAAATTCATGATTACCCATGGTGACAGCATCAAAATTCATGGTGTTCATGATATCGATAATCGCCTTACCCTTGGTCAGGCTGCTGATATATGGCCCGGTAAAATAGTCACCAGCATCAAAAAACCAGGTGGCGCTATTTTTCGCTTTCTCCTGCTTCACCATCGTCGTGATATTGGCCCAACCACCAATGTCACGTGAGCCATTAGCAATCCATGGGACTTTATAAGGTTCGACATGGGCATGGAGATCGTTGGTATAGATAATCGTGACATCTTTGGCACTGGCCCAGAGCGGCAAAGAGACCAGAACACCAACAGCAAGCATTTTTAACTTCATAATCAATCCCTTTCAGTCATATAAAGAATCGCTACGTTACGTTCTGAAAGGTTTTTTTATGTGAGAAAAATCACATCCGTCAGGGATAGTCGCGGGTCAAAATCAACGACCCTTAAAAATCGTTGGTAATCCGATGATGCCTCTGTTCACTATCAATTGCTGCAAGTCCTTCGGCTGTCAAAATTTGGGACAGGATCATTCAGTTGATTACCATTGGCCAGATTATCGGCTGGGTTATGCCGCACTGCATTGCCGGGCATGCGGCAGCTATCCCCCGCTGTTTAACGAGGAACAGTTCCATAGCTGGTTGTCGGCATATTTAGCGGATTTTGCGATCAATAGAGGTCAGTTTTGCCCACATTGTTATCAGCGGAAAACCATCCGCTATGGGCACAATCCCCAGGGCAGCCAACGAGTTCAGTGCCGGAGCTGCAAACAAGTCTGGACACCAAAGCAGCAGCCGCTCACCACCATTGTTCCACCAGAACAAATAGCGACGGTTCCCTTAATCGTACCTTTTCAGGGATCCAGCACCGACCAAAAACTCTATATATTGCTCAGTTTTGACGCTATTCGCGGTGATGTGTTGCATGTTTCCAGTAATTTCACGCCCCATCCCATTGGAGACTCATTACGTTACCGCTGGCGCGGCATCGGTGAAGCAACTGCAACGCATGATGATATTGTTGAGCGAGTCAGCCAGCGGGAAACCCAGTTTTTACGCCGCAGCCAGTTTGACGAAATTCAGTACGGCAGCGCGATGCTCAAACGTAACGCCAGCGGCGCGATTTTACGTCCGGTAATTGCTGCCCATGGGCATTTCCGTCTGCTGAGCCATCTGTGGCCGGAGGTAAAAACTCACATTATTGCCCACGAATGTTTTCTGCGCGGCGCGGCGATTACCGCATGGGCGGAACAGTTTCGCCATCATCACGCCTCGCTGTGGTTTATTGATGAAGAAATCAACAACGATAAGCGCACGCTGCCCTGGCAATTGCAGGGTAAAACCTATCAGGGGTGGTGGCGAAACCAGTGGCAGATTTGGCAACGAGGCGATTCGCGTAAAATGGTGTGTTTGTTAACGGAGGGGCAGGTTGAAGAAGGCGCGTCAATAACCCTGGCGGCAAGCCATCATTTTCTCGCCTGGTTGCGGCAACAGACGGAATTTCAGCAAAGCCCCCGTTACTCCGCCCATTCGGTGTTTCAGACGATAAGGACGCTGGTAGATCAATACAACGCCCTGATCACCCAGCGCGATTTGCCCGGTGGCGCTGCCGCTTACCGGGCCTACGGTTCATGAAATATGTAGGCCGGATAAGCGTAAGCGCCATCCGGCAACGCAAACTACAGCAGCTGCGCCAGACGGTTGATGTCTGACTGAATAGCTCCGGCGGTGACGTCACGACCTGCGCCCGGTCCACGGATCACCAGCGGGTTATCGCGATACCAGCGGCTTTCAATGGCGAATACGTTATCGCACGGCAGCAGCGCTGCCAGCGGGTGTTCAGGACGAACCGCTTCAACGCCAACGCGTGCTTTACCGTTAGCATCAAAACGCGCCACATAGCGCAGCACCAGCCCCATTTCACGCGCCGCTTCCAGACGCTGCACCATCTGCTCGTTCAGCTCATCGCCATTCTCAAAGAAATGGTCAATCGAGCCTTCTTCACAGTGCGCAGGCACCAGCGATTCCACGCGAACCTGGCCCGGTTCGATGTCGTAACCTGCTTCACGCGCCAGAATCACCAGCTTACGCATCACATCTTTGCCGGAAAGATCTACGCGCGGATCGGGTTCAGTCAGACCCTGTTGCCACGCCTGATCCACCAGATCGGTGAACGGGACCGTGCCATCAAATTGCAGGAACAACCACGACAACGTGCCAGAGAAGATCCCACTGATCGACAGAATGGTATCTCCGCTATCAATCAGATCGCGCACGGTATGGTTGATCGGCAAACCTGCACCCACGGTGGCGTTATACAGCCAGTGGCGACCGGTTTTTTCAAAAGCGTCATGAATTTGGCGATAATTATTACTGCTGCTCGCCCCCGCCAGTTTGTTGGCGCTGATAACGTGGAAACCATGGCTGGCAAAATCCAGATACTGATCCGCCAGTTGCTCGCTGGCAGTGACGTCCAGCACCACTAAATCATCATACGGGTGAGCACGCATCCACAGGAATAGAGACTCTTCATCCTGCTCTACCGCCTCATCATCAAAGAAGGCTAACGCGCGGCTGGCATCCAGTCCTTCGTAATTCAGCAGGCTACGACGGCTATCAACCACACCCGCCAGCACAAACTCGAATCCGGTACGCGCCGAGAGCGTGCTCTGCTCGCGAGCGAACAGCTCCAGCCAGCGCGAGCCAATGTTGCCTTTGCCGAACAGCACCAGACCAATGCGTTTTTCCGCGCGGAAAATTGACTGATGCAGACCCTGAATCAGGCTCTCCGTTGGCCCAGTACGCAGTACCGCGACCAGGCTGATACCCTCTTCCGACTGCCAGGTGAATTCAACCGGTTGACCTTTCAACTGTTGCCAGAAACGGTGGCAGTGCAGCGGATTACGGGTGACGCCCGCCCCGACCATCGCCACCAGCGCCAGCCCCTGGCGCAGACGCAGCTCGCCTGGCAGGCCAGCTTCATCCAGAATTTTTAATGCGCCGTCAGCGACTTCGGAGGTATAGCAAAATTGCAGCAGTTGGCGGTCAGGATGGACACCCACTGCCAGCGGACGCACCTGGGTACGTTTTAAAACCTGGTCGATCTCTTTATATGCCAGCTTAAAGTCCTGGCCAGTCGGAACCAAAAACTCAATCAGGCAGACGTCATCATGACTGGTCACAATACGCGCCCCGGTACCGGAGGCCAGTACGCGTTCAATGCGCGTTGAACCTTGCTCCGGCGTATAGCTACAACGCAGTTGAAGATCGATATCGCTACCGGAAACCGGCTGTAAGGTACGGGCATGGAGAACCGGCGCCGCCAGACGCGCCAGCTCGCTGGCTTCATCCAGACGCAGCAGCGGCAGCAAACAGGCGTCTTTTACTTTACGCGGGTCCGCGCTGTAAACCCCGGCGACATCGCTCCAGATAGTTACGCGGGAAACGCCCGCCAGCGCGCCAACCTGCGTCGCCGAGTAGTCGGAGCCGTTACGCCCCAGCAGGACCGTTTCACCGGCATTGCTGCGGCTAATAAAGCCGGTCACCACCAGCCGTTTACCCGGATGCTGCGCCAGCAGTTGCTGTAGCAATGGGTAAGAAAGACCTTCATCTACCTGCGGCTGAGCACCGCGTTCAGCACGTAAAAAATCGCGCGCATCCAGCCAGGCTGACTCCAGCCCCTGTTGGTTAAGGACGGCAGACATCAAACGCGCGGACCATACCTCACCATGCCCAACAACTTCAGCATAGACGGCATCGTTCACACCGCTGTCGAGTAATCCGGCCAGACGCTCCAGATCGTGAATAAATGCGCCAATCAGTCCATCCGCGATCTCAGGCGGTAACAAACCGCTGATAAGCTCGCTCTGATAGCGACGTAGCGCCTGTTGAACCTGATGCGCAGAAAGGCGATCGGTCTGGCTTAATTTCAGCCAGCTAATCAACTGGTTAGTGGTACTGCCTGCGGCTGAAACAACCATCATGTCATCAGGCTGCGAGTACTCCGCCATAATGCCTGCGACACGCAGATAACATTTCACGTCTGCCAGACTACTACCACCAAATTTGTGCAGTTGACGACCCTTCGCCCCTGCCTGCGCAATCACACTCATGTTTACCCCTTGTTTGCAGCCCGGAAGCCATTTTCCAGGTCGGCAATTAAATCTTCGCCATCTTCAATACCGGTGGAGATACGCAGCAGCGTTTCGGAAATTCCGGCAGCAGCACGCGCTTCTGGCGCCATGCCCGCGTGTGTCATGGTTGCGGCGTGGGAGATCAGACTTTCAACGCCCCCTAACGATTCCGCCAGCGTAAACAATGACAACCCGCCGAGGAAGCGGCGCAGCGTTTGCTCATCACCATCCAGTTCAAAACTTAACATCGCGCCAAAGCCTTTTTGCTGACGCGCGGCAATCTCATGGCCCTGATTATCCGGCAATGACGGGTGATACAATTTTTTCACCAGCGGGTGAGTTTGCAGATAATCGACTATCGCCTGAGCATTACGTTGCGCCACCTCCATACGAGGAGACAGAGTACGCAGGCCGCGCAACAGCAGATAACTATCAAACGCGCCGCCGGTCACACCAATATTATTCGCCCACCATGCCAGTTCAGTGACCGTTTCCGGATCTTTCGCTATCACAACACCAGCCACCACGTCTGAGTGACCGTTTAAATATTTCGTGCATGAATGCAACACCAGATCGGCGCCCAATGCCAGTGGATTTTGCAGTGCCGGGCTTAAAAAAGTGTTGTCGACCACGCTGACCGCGCCAGCTTCACGCGCCAGCTGGCAGATTTTCGCAATATCCACCACGCGCAGTAG
Organism: Citrobacter sp. A316; assembly: GCF_002042945.1. NCBI lineage: Bacteria > Pseudomonadati > Pseudomonadota > Gammaproteobacteria > Enterobacterales > Enterobacteriaceae > Citrobacter > Citrobacter sp. A316. The sequence goes on along the minus strand of NZ_MVFZ01000018.1, from coordinate 91,003 downwards.
CGGGTTGCTTGGGCTTTCTACCAGCACCAGCTTCGGTTTTTCCGCCAATGCGGCCTGCAATGCTTGCTCATTTCCTTGATCGACAAACAGGACGCGGTAACAGCCACGTTTTGCCAGACTGTCAAACAGTCGGTAGCTCCCGCCGTAGCAGTCATGCGGTGCGACCAGCAAATCGCCTGGCTTGAGGAAGACCGTGGTCACCAGATGAATCGCCGACATGCCAGTATTGGTCAGCACAGCACCTGCACCGCCTTCCAGTTCCGCCAGCGCACGCTGAACAACATCGCGCGTTGGGTTACCGCGACGCGAATAGTCATGGGCGCGAGGTTCATTAAATCCGGTAAAGTTATAGGTGCTGGAGAGGTGAATCGGCGGGACAACGCAACCGTACTGTTCGTCGTCATTTAACCCGCTACGCACTGCGATGGTGGCCTGTTTACGCGTCATATTGAGGAGATCCTGGCTGAGTCGGTGAAAAGTCAGACACCAGAGTAATCATAGTTACAATAGCCGTCAATACATCTGGACATCTAAACTTCTTTGCGTATAGATTGAGCAAACTGGAAATAGCCGTTAAAATTATATGCATTAGCGTACATCTGCGTCGGCTTACTTCGTGTCAGGGCCACGCCACTACGATAAACTACGCGCAATTATGGTCCGGGCTCAGGTTCTGGCCTCAATATTAATGACGAAGAGGATTAGGTATCTCATGGCTGAATGGAGCGGCGAATATATCAGCCCATACGCTGAGCACGGTAAGAAGAGTGAGCAAGTCAAAAAAATTACGGTTTCCATTCCTCTGAAGGTGTTAAAAATCCTTACCGATGAACGCACGCGTCGTCAGGTGAACAACCTGCGCCACGCCACTAACAGCGAACTGCTGTGTGAAGCGTTTCTGCATGCTTTTACTGGGCAACCCTTACCCAACGATGACGACCTGCGTAAAGAACGCAGTGATGAAATCCCGGAAGAAGCCAAGGTAATCATGCGTGAACTGGGTATCAACCCGGAAACGTGGGAATACTGATAGTTAGAACGGCAATGGGCGTGTAGAGGCGGGAATGCTCCCGCCTTTTCTCACTGTGTTACTTACTAATACCATTGAGTTTATTCAATTTTTCTTCCATTTTGAGCGTTTCCGTACGGTTCAATGGGTAGAAATAAATCAGAATGACCGCCGCCAAAAACAAGCATAGAGCCGGCAAGAGATTAGCCATCGTATAAATATTTTCCTGCACAATGCTGGTTTGTACTGCACCACCTGTTGACGATGATTGATAGCCAATGATAGCCAACATAAAGCCACCAATCGCCCCTGCGCATGCCTGACCAACCTTGCGCGCAAAGAAATTCACACCATAAACCGTGCCATCCTCGCGATCGCCTGTGACATACTGGTGGTAGTCACAAACATCAGTCATAAACGCCCAAATCATCAGGTTGAATAACCCTGCTCCCAGCGTCGCCAGGAACAAGAAAACCAGATAGACCTTGGCATCCGTAATGTGGACAAAGTACATAATCACATACATGACCACGGCAAAAAGCAACGCGCCTACGCTAGCTTCTTTTTTACCAAACCGCTTCGTGAGCCAGGATGCTGATGGCGCCAGCAAAACCAGGGAACCAAAGGTAAACAGCAACGCGACTGACATCGCCTCTTTATTGTGGAAATAGTCATTAAACAGGTAAGTCATGTTGGTACCGGACAACCCCTGATTAATTACAATCAGCAAATCCACAACCACTAAAACAATCAGCGCCTTATTGCGTGCCAGTCCCTTCAGCAACACCGAAACGGGCATGCTCTCTTTTCTCTCCACGCGTACGCGCTCCGTCGTTAAATGACAGGTCAAGGATAAAAAGATCAAGCCCAGCACTGCGCAACCAATGGAAATCCAGAAGAAGTGTTGCCCGGAAATCACCTGGCTTCCGTCCACCAGGGTGGTGTACATCAGGATCGGAATGAAAAAGCCAGTTGCCCCACCGCCAATTGCGGACCCAACGCTACGCCAGGTTGAAAGCGATACACGATCATCCGGATTCGAGCTAATCGCCGCAGACATAGCACCGTACGGAATACTCACGGTCGATAACAGCGAACCGTAAATGAAATAGGAGCAGCAGATGTAGATAATTTTCGCCGTATAAGAAAAATCATTCACAAACGGCAGGAACAGGACAACCGCAATGATGCAAAATGGATACTTCATGCGACGCACCCACGGGTTAAAACGTCCATGTACCGTCAGTTTAGAGGTATCGCATAAGCGCCCTACACCAACATCGACGAACGCATCAAAGAGTTTGGTGACAAAATAGAGTGAGCCAACAATAACGCCGGAAATACCGAGGACGTTAGTGTAATAAATCATTAAAAAACTATTAACTAAGCCAAGAATAAAACAGGTTCCGAGGTCACCACATAAATAACCAATTTTATCCCGAATTCCGAAAGGTCTGACGGCAGTGGTTTCATTATTTCCGATAATAGTTCCATCATTAGACATGATGTCAACTCCTTAGACATATTATTCACACAAACTATGCTTATCGACGTAATCAGCCGATACGAAAACTATTACCGATTAGAAGTTATAACCAAGACCGACACGATAACGGGTCTGACGATCGTCTGTGGTGGTAGTGTTATAACCCGAGGAAACGTTGCCAACTTCAACAAATGGAACCCATGAGCCTAGTTTATACGCCACGCGGAAGTTATATTCATAATCATCTTTCCGGTTGTTATATAAATCTTCGCTATCGGCAATTTTATAAATCCCATTTAGCTCAAACATCCAGTCATTGACGTTATAACCAAGCCAAGCTTCCGGACGATAGACCATGCGGTCATCTTTGCCGTCAGTGTTTCTGCGCATGTACTCCTGGCGATAGCGGAACGCGGTCCACCAGCTGTCGTTGATGTTGTACTGCACGCGGATATACGGCTTATAAATCGCGATATTATCGCCCGTTTCGATCGCAATGCCGGGCTGCCAGACAAGACCCTGCCAGGTGAACTGGTAGCTTGCGGTGTACTCGTTGCCGTTACTTTCCATATTATTCCACGCATCATTTGATTGCGTGTTTTCGGAACGAGAAATGGCTTCTACTGCCACACCGAAACCCGTAGCAAAACGGTGAGACATATAAACACGATCGTAATTACGTCCATCGTCATAATATTCATGTCGGTAATCAACATAACCTGCTTGTGCGGCCGCAGAGAATAATGGAATCAGTAATAACGCAGATTTCAATTTCATGACAATCCCTCTTCACACTCAATAACGGAAATTATCCATTTCGTTTTGTCCATAAAATGGGAAAACAAAAAGGCTTTTAGATTAATTTTATATTTCCACAAAAGTGTATTTTAGAAAGAAAGCAGAAACCTTTGGCATTTTGCCAGGAACTGGTAAAAGTGGCAAAAGACAGAAGATAAAAAGGACGCAGATCACCAGTATAAATATTTAATCGAAAAAATAAAACGATGTTTTACTTATTAAATAAAATAGATTATTCAATGCATCAATATATATTTCAGTTCTGAACCGCAGAAACAAAAAAAGCGCCATAAGGCGCTTTTTTCTGACAGCTGAAACTTACTTGCTGCCTGGGATGCTGAAACGCTTGTTGAAGCGATCAACACGGCCACCGGTAGCAACATCACGCTGCTTGCCAGTATAGAACGGGTGGCACTGACCGCACACGTCCAGGTTCAGATCGTGACCGACGGTAGAGCGGATTTTCATGACGTTACCGCAAGAGCAGTTTGCAGTAATTTCTTCGTATTTCGGGTGAATATCTTTTTTCATGGGAAAACCTCGGTTTAAGGCCGCGTCGCTCTTCCAGCCCTAACGCCAGACACCACGCGATGTTAATTATTCCCCGTCACCTTTCACGCTGCATCAACAGCCTGAAACTCTCGGGTAATGGTCAGTATTTGACGCAATCAATTTGCATCAAAGGCGGCGAATCATACAGAAATTAACCTGCTCATGCAAACTGATCCGCATTCTACCCTCCACTAATGTGTATACTAACCCGCCAGATTTCAAGTCAGGATGATTCAATGCCCGTTGCGCACGTTGCCTTACCTGTTCCGCTACCTCGCACCTTTGACTACCTCCTGCCGGACGGCATGAGCGCCAAAGCAGGGTGTCGTGTACGCGTGCCCTTTGGCAAGCAGCAGGAGCGCGTGGGTATCGTCCTTTCCGTCAGCGAGCACAGTGAACTGCCGCGGAGCGAATTGAAAGCCGTTCTCGAAGTGCTGGACAGCGAACCGGTCTACTCGACCTCTGTCTGGCGTCTGCTGTTATGGGCGGCTGATTATTATCATCATCCCATCGGTGACGTACTGTTCCACGCTCTGCCAATTTTACTGCGCCAGGGACGCCCGGCGACAAACGCACCCATGTGGTACTGGTTTGCCACTGAAGAAGGCCAGGTTATTGACCTCAACAGCCTGAAGCGTTCTCCCAAGCAGCAACAGGCGCTGGCTGCATTACGCCAGGGGAAAATCTGGCGCGACCAGGTGGCTGAACTGGAATTTAATGACGCTGCATTACAGGCACTGCGGAAAAAAGGGCTGTGCGATCTGGCGAGCGAAACGCCTGGCTTTAGCGACTGGCGTACGCACTACGCGGTTTCGGGTGAGCGACTGCGGTTGAACACCGAGCAGGCCACCGCCGTCGGGGCGATTCACAGCGCCTCAGACAGTTTTAGCGCCTGGCTATTAGCGGGCGTAACGGGATCAGGCAAAACAGAGGTCTATCTCAGCGTTCTGGAAAACGTCCTGGCCCAGGGCAAGCAGGCGCTGGTGATGGTGCCGGAGATTGGCCTGACGCCGCAAACTATTGCCCGTTTTCGCGAACGTTTCAATGCGCCGGTCGAAGTCCTGCACTCCGGTTTAAACGACAGTGAACGTCTTTCAGCCTGGCTGAAAGCAAAAAATGGCGAAGCGGCAATTGTTATCGGCACACGCTCGTCGCTGTTTACGCCGTTTAAAAATCTCGGCGTGATTGTCATCGACGAAGAGCACGACAGCTCTTATAAACAGCAGGAAGGCTGGCGCTATCATGCGCGCGACCTCGCGGTTTACCGCGCCCATAGCGAGCAGATCCCGATTATTCTCGGTTCAGCCACCCCGGCGCTGGAAACGCTGTGTAACGTGCGGCAGAACAAATACCGCATGCTGCGCCTGACGCGTCGCGCCGGAAATGCGCGCCCAGCCACTCAGCACGTGCTGGATCTCAAAGGTCAGCAGGTGCAGGCTGGGCTCGCCCCTGCGCTTATCACCCGGATGCGTCAGCACCTGCAGGCGGATAACCAGGTGATCCTGTTTTTGAACCGCCGGGGTTTTGCGCCTGCGCTGCTGTGCCACGACTGTGGCTGGATTGCCGAATGTCCGCGTTGCGATCACTACTACACGCTACATCAGGCGCAGCACCACCTGCGTTGCCACCACTGCGACAGCCAGCGCCCAATACCGCGTCAGTGTCCTTCCTGCGGCTCAACGCATATGGTTCCGGTAGGGCTCGGCACCGAACAGCTTGAACAGGCGCTGGCACCTTTTTTCCCCGGCGTGCCAATTTCACGCATCGATCGCGACACCACCAGCCGTAAAGGGTCGCTGGAGCAGCATCTGGCAGAAGTGCATCGCGGCGGCGCACGAATTCTTATAGGCACGCAAATGCTGGCCAAAGGCCACCACTTCCCGGACGTCACTCTGGTGGCGCTGCTGGACGTTGACGGCGCGCTGTTCTCCGCAGATTTCCGGTCAGCGGAACGCTTCGCCCAGCTCTACACGCAGGTCTCTGGCCGTGCCGGACGCGCCGGGAAACAAGGCGAAGTGGTACTGCAAACGCACCATCCTGAACATCCGCTGCTGCAAACCTTGCTGTATAAAGGCTATGACGCGTTTGCCGAACAGGCGCTGGCCGAGCGACAAACGCTCCAGCTCCCCCCCTGGACCAGCCATGTGATCGTACGGGCAGAAGATCATAACAACCAGCATGCGCCAATGTTCTTGCAGCAGCTACGGAATCTGATCCAGGCCAGTCCGTTGGCCGATGACAAACTCTGGGTGCTCGGCCCGGTTCCCGCCCTGGCGCCCAAACGCGGTGGTCGCTATCGTTGGCAAATTTTGTTGCAACATCCATCACGAATTCGCCTGCAACATATCGTCAGCGGCACGCTGGCGCTGATCAATACGCTACCCGATGCACGCAAGGTTAAATGGGTGCTGGATGTCGATCCCATCGAGGGATAACCCCTCACGATGCGAGGCGGATCGTAAAATTAAAGATCCATCACACTTTTTATGAAAATTCTGTAACCGCTTCCATTCACTATCTGATAAAAATGTTTCAGATGAAGGTCATCCAGGGACGAGTCTGTGCAGCAGCTCTCTGGCGAGGAGAAAGAGTGAAACCGAATAAGCAGGTTGCCGCCGCTACGATGAAAGATGTTGCTCTGAAGGCGAAAGTCTCAACGGCAACCGTATCCCGCGCATTAATGAACCCGGACAAAGTCTCGCAGTCAACCCGTAACAAGGTTGAGCAGGCAGCGCTGGAAGTGGGATATTTACCCCAATCAATGGGACGCAACGTTAAGCGTAATGAGTCGCGTACCATTCTGGTGATTGTGCCTGATATCTGCGATCCGTTTTTTAGCGAAGTGATTCGTGGCATCGAAGTGACTGCCGCAGAACAGGGATACCTGGTGCTTATTGGCGACTGCGCGCACCAGAACCAACAGGAAAAGACGTTTCTTAACCTCATTATCACTAAGCAGATCGATGGCATGGTACTGCTCAGCTCGCGCCTGCCGTTTGATGCCAGCGTGGAAGAACAGCGCAATTTACCGCCAATGGTCATGTCCAACGAGTTCGCGCCAGAGCTGGAACTCCCTACCGTCCACATTGATAACCTCACCGCCGCCTTTAACGCGATGAATTATCTGCTGGAACTGGGGCATAAACGCATTGGCTGTATCGCCGGACCCGAAGATATGCCGCTGTGCCATTACCGTCTGCAAGGTTACGTTCAGGCATTACGTCGCAGCGGAATTACGGTCGATCCACATTTCATCGCGCGCGGTGACTTTACCTATGAAGCGGGAGCCAATGCGTTAAAGCAGCTCCTTGAACTACCGCAGCCGCCTACCGCTGTCTTTTGTCACAGCGACGTCATGGCGCTGGGCGCACTCTCTTACGCCAAACGTCAGGGTCTGAAAGTCCCTGACGATTTATCCATTATTGGCTTTGATAACATTTCGCTCACGGAATTTTGTGATCCACCCCTGACAACCGTCGCACAGCCGCGTTTCGATATCGGACGTGAAGCTATGCTGTTACTGCTCGATCAATTACAAGGGCAGAGCGTCAGCAGTGGCTCACGTTTACTGGACTGCGAGCTTATTATTCGGGGTACTACCCGGGCACTGACGTAAAGTAAAGTGCTTTCGGACTCCCCTGTCTGGTCAAAGGCCCGCCGCTTAAGTAACATGGCGGGCTGACGAACGAATAAATACAGCGAAACGATAGTGGCACAACGAGATTATGTACGTCGCGGCCAACCGGCACCTTCGCGGCGCAAGAAGAGCACATCACGGAAAAAACAACGCAATACGCCTGCGGTATCGCCCGCAATGGTTGCTATTGCTGCAGCCGTACTCGTGACCTTTATCGGTGGTCTGTACTTCATTACGCATCACAAGAAAGAAGAGTCCGAAACGCTGCAAAACCAGAAAGTCACCGGTAATGGCATTCCGCCAAAACCGGAAGAGCGCTGGCGATACATCAAAGAGCTGGAAAGCCGTCAGCCTGGCGTACGTGCGCCTACCGAACCGTCTGCGGGCGGCGAGGTGCTGAACGCCGATCAGCTAACCAATGAGCAGCGCCAGCTATTGGCGCAAATGCAGGCTGATATGCGTCAACAGCCGACACAGCTCAACGAAGTACCGTGGAACGAGCAAACGCCTGAACAGCGCCAGCAAACGTTGCAGCGTCAGCGTCAGGTGCAACAGCAGCAGTGGAATAACGCACAGCAGCAGGCTCAGCAGCCGCGTCCGCGGGCAACGGAACAGCCTTACCAACAGCAGCAAACACGTACAGCGCAAGCCGCGCCGGTACAGCAGCCGAAACCGCAGCCAAAACCGGCTGCGCAACAGCCGTATCAGGATCTGCTGCAAACACCGGCGCATACCGCCGCAGCTCAACCGAAAACGCAGCCGGCCGCGCCAATAACCAATGAAACGCAGCCGCCAAAACAGACGGCTGAGAAAAAAGATGAACGCCGTTGGATGGTTCAGTGCGGATCATTTAAAGGCGCTGAGCAGGCAGAAACCGTACGGGCACAGCTGGCCTTTGAAGGCTTTAACTCCCGTATTACCACCAATAACGGTTGGAATCGTGTGGTCATTGGTCCGGTCAAAGGCAAAGAGAATGCCGACAACACCATCAGCCGCCTGAAGGTTGCTGGTCACACAAACTGCATTCGACTCTCCACTGGGGGTTGAAACCCCCAAAATCCCCCCCATCTATACTTGCATTACGCCCCGCATACTGTGCGGGGCCTGTACATTGCATTTGTAACCAAGGGGTCTGCTCGTGACAACAATAGTAAGCGTACGCCGTAACGGCCATGTGGTAATCGCCGGTGATGGTCAGGCCACACTGGGTAACACCGTAATGAAAGGCAACGTGAAGAAAGTCCGCCGTCTGTACAACGATAAAGTCATCGCGGGCTTTGCGGGCGGTACTGCGGATGCATTCACGCTGTTTGAACTGTTTGAACGCAAGCTGGAAATGCACCAGGGTCACCTGGTGAAAGCTGCCGTTGAACTGGCAAAAGACTGGCGTACCGACCGTATGCTGCGCAAACTCGAAGCGCTGCTGGCCGTCGCAGATGAAACTGCATCGCTCATCATCACCGGTAACGGCGACGTCATCCAGCCAGAAAACGATCTGATTGCTATCGGCTCCGGCGGTCCCTACGCCCAGGCTGCTGCACGCGCTCTGCTTGAAAACACCGAGCTTGGCGCACGCGAGATTGCTGAGAAAGCGTTGGATATTGCAGGGGATATCTGCATTTATACCAACCACTTCCATACCATCGAAGAATTGAACTCCAAAGCGTAAGGATCCCCCATGTCTGAAATGACCCCACGCGAAATTGTCAGCGAACTGAACAAACACATCATCGGCCAGGATAACGCGAAGCGTTCCGTGGCGATCGCCCTGCGTAACCGCTGGCGTCGTATGCAGCTCAACGAAGAGTTGCGCCATGAAGTCACGCCGAAAAACATTTTGATGATTGGCCCGACCGGCGTCGGTAAAACCGAAATCGCCCGTCGTCTGGCAAAACTGGCCAACGCGCCGTTCATCAAAGTCGAAGCAACAAAATTCACCGAAGTCGGCTATGTTGGTAAAGAAGTTGACTCCATCATCCGCGATCTGACCGATGCCGCCATTAAAATGGTCCGCGTGCAGGCAATCGAGAAAAACCGCTTCCGTGCCGAAGAGATGGCGGAAGAGCGCATTCTCGACGTGCTGATCCCTCCGGCTAAAAATAACTGGGGACAGTCAGAGCAGCCGCAGGAACCTTCTGCAGCACGTCAGGCATTCCGTAAAAAACTGCGTGAAGGCCAGCTGGATGATAAAGAGATCGAAATCGATCTCGCGGCCGCACCGATGGGCGTTGAAATTATGGCGCCTCCGGGAATGGAAGAGATGACCAGCCAGCTGCAGTCCATGTTCCAGAACCTCGGCGGTCAGAAACAAAAACCGCGTAAGCTGAAAATCAAAGACGCGATGAAGCTGCTGATTGAAGAAGAAGCGGCCAAACTGGTGAACCCGGAAGAGCTGAAACAGGAAGCTATCGACGCCGTTGAACAGCACGGGATCGTGTTTATCGACGAAATCGACAAAATCTGTAAGCGCGGTGAATCCTCCGGCCCGGACGTGTCCCGCGAAGGCGTACAGCGCGACCTGCTGCCGCTGGTTGAAGGCTGTACGGTCTCCACCAAGCACGGCATGGTGAAAACAGATCACATTCTGTTTATCGCTTCTGGCGCATTCCAGGTAGCCAAACCGTCCGACCTGATCCCGGAACTGCAGGGTCGTCTGCCGATTCGTGTCGAGCTACAGGCGCTGACCACCAGCGATTTTGAGCGTATCCTTACCGAACCGAATGCCTCCATCACCGTTCAGTACAAAGCGCTGATGGCGACTGAAGGTGTGGACATCAACTTCACTGAATCCGGTATTAAACGCATTGCCGAAGCGGCCTGGCAGGTCAACGAAACAACCGAAAACATCGGTGCACGTCGTCTGCATACCGTTCTGGAACGTCTGATGGAAGATATTTCCTATGATGCGAGCGATTTGAACGGCCAAAGCATCACAATTGATGCCGAATATGTGAGCAAACATCTGGATGCGCTGGTCGCAGATGAAGATCTGAGCCGTTTTATCCTATAATCGCGTTCAATGCATTTTCATCACTGTTGATGGGGCTGATAAAGCCCCATTTTTATTGGCGCTAAATATGACTGAACAACAACAAATTAGCCGCTCACAAGCCTGGCTGGAAAGTTTACGACCTAAGACCTTACCGCTCGCCTTCGCGGCGATCATCGTCGGTACGGCATTAGCATGGTGGCAAGGATACTTCGATCCGCTGGTTGCTCTGCTGGCATTGATTACGGCAGGACTGCTGCAAATTCTGTCCAATCTCGCTAACGACTATGGCGATGCCGTCAAAGGCAGCGACAAGCCCGACCGTATTGGACCGCTGCGCGGTATGCAAAAAGGGCTCATCACCCAACAGCAGATGAAGCGCGCGCTGATCGTCACCGTGGTGCTGATCTGTCTGTCCGGGCTGGCCCTGGTTGCTGTAGCTTGTCACACGCTGGCGGATTTTGTCGGTTTCCTGGTGCTCGGCGGCCTGTCGATTATCGCCGCGATCACCTACACCGTGGGTAATCGCCCTTACGGATATATCGGCCTGGGCGATATTTCTGTGCTGGTATTCTTCGGCTGGCTCAGCGTAATGGGAAGTTGGTATCTGCAGGCGCATACGTTGATTCCAGCGCTGATTTTGCCTGCCACCGCCTGCGGCCTGCTGGCAACCGCCGTGCTCAACGTCAACAACCTGCGGGATATCAACAGCGACAGAGAGAACGGCAAGAACACGCTGGTCGTGCGTTTAGGCGCCGTCAATGCCCGCCGCTACCACGCCTGTCTGCTGATGGGGACGCTAGTCTGTCTGGCACTGTTCAACCTGTTCTCACTGCAAAGCCTGTGGGGATGGCTGTTTATCCTCGCCGCTCCGCTGCTGATCAAACAGGCTCGCTATGTAATGCGCGAGATGGACCCAGCTGCAATGCGTCCGATGCTGGAACGCACCGTAAAAGCGGCATTGTTAACTAACCTGCTGTTTGTCGTTGGAATTTTCTTAAGTCAGTGGTCTCTTTAACTGACAAATATCAATTAACAATTGATGATTTTGCCAACAGTACACATAGCGCGATATACTAAAAATTCTCGCAGCAACTGAACGTTAAGCCTATGAAATACGATACATCCGAGCTTTGTGACATCTATCAGGAAGATGTCAACGTCGTGGAACCGCTGTTCTCTAACTTTGGAGGACGGGCGTCGTTTGGCGGACAAATCATCACGGTAAAATGTTTCGAGGACAACGGGTTGCTGTACGATCTGCTCGAACAAAATGGCCGTGGTCGTGTTCTGCTGGTCGATGGCGGCGGTTCCGTTCGTCGTGCGCTGGTCGATGCCGAACTGGCTCGCCTGGCCGTACAGAATGAATGGGAAGGTCTGGTCATCTACGGCTCCGTCCGCCAGGTAGACGATCTGGGAGAGCTGGACATCGGCATTCAGGCGATTGCCGCTATTCCGGTAGGTGCTTCAGGAGAAGGTATCGGGGAAAGCGATGTGCGCGTCAACTTTGGCGGCGTAACGTTCTTCTCCGGCGACCACCTGTACGCCGACAACACCGGGATAATCCTCTCCGAAGACCCACTCGATATCGAGTAATCAAAAAAGGCCATCAGCAAATTTGATGGCCTTTTTTTCATTCATTTGATTCGTAATGAATGACTTTAATATCATACTTTTCATATTTCTCTTCGACAACGATACTCATCGTCTCACGACTGACAGGATAAGTTTCGATATAAGCATTTAATTTATCCTCAGCTATCTGAATGCCACTCTTTTGTATCCCGGTAAAAATTATCTCACTGCGTTGAAGATGACTACCATCATCTGCATAGCTTACAAAAAACCAGTCGTTAGATATCCTTGGAACCTGTTTAAGAGGTTTCGGTGTTAGCAGATGATAAAATAATAAATTCTGCTGAGTGTAGAGTTTTTCTGTATAGATGCTCACCATAAAATGACAGTAAAATAACGCAATAAAAAGCATAAACACAATAATAAAACCTGATCTCCTGGATTTCATATGTGGATTTCCCGAACATAATCAGGATTAGCAATAGGTCTTATTACATCCATAAATAAAGGTAATTCACCCGCATAGGGTTCATGTCTCTTATCTTTATTGATAGGGTCAGGAAACAGTAACGGAATAACACTTTTATTCTTAAACTCACCAACTGGGCCATAGAAGTCCCAGATTCGATAAGCCTTTTCTTTCGAGCATATCTGAAGATAAGAGGTGTAATCTGCATAATTTACCGCTTGGTAAAAACCAAATAGATTTGAGACCAAATCTTCAGCACTATAACCACTATCCGTTAAATAAACATAAGGCCAAAAGTCCTGTAAGGACTCAAAGCGATGTGACGTACCTAAGAATATTGATAAAGCAATACCTTGTAAGGTTCGCTCCTGCAATCCTCGGCGCACCATAAATCTACGATATATACCAGTATTGATATTTATGCCATGAATGCTTTTGGACATACTTTGATGATAATTCACTTCATAAAACTCACTATCACCACCACGAGGCCTTGTCATTTCAAACCATAATTTTTCAGCCCCTGCCGGATTAGCATGGCCTAAATCAATCCATCCTAAATTCTCTGTATAGATAAGACCATATCTAATATCTCTGGTGATAAGTCGATCCGAATCATCAATAATATCGTTTCTTTTTGTCATATCGTATTCTTTGATATTTAAAAAATACGATATCCTAATCTCTACATAGCAAAAAGGCATCCATTATGGATGCCTTTTTCAAGAAATCAGAATTAGACTTCTTCCATACGACCCAGCAGGGCATGCAGACGATCCTGCCAGCCGTTCTGCTGTTCTTTCAGGCTGTTGTTCTCACGCTCCAGTTCTTCACGCTGCTGCTGTGCAGACTGAACTTCCTGCGACAGTGAGTTGTTCTTTTCTTTCAGCTCTTCGATTTCCATCTGTAACAGCGTGATGGTATCAATCGCCTGCTGTACTTTTGCTTCCAGTTTCTCAAACACTTCTAATGACATCGTCATACCTCTCCTGAATTGCAAGGCGTTGATGGATAAAAATCCTCGTCCCGATAACCGGCGACGCCTTAATAAAAACGAGCGCACTCTACTTAACACCGATTGTATGAAGCCGCGTCATCCCTGTCCAGCGGCATCCCGCGCAGATTGCGGTTTGCAACACTTTTAGTCTTTCTCCTGGTGACATTACTGTCATAACTCTTAAGTGTTAACAGATTGTTCAGTGAAATGATTCAGCTCACACTATTTTTGTATAACAAATACCTCACAATGGCGCGAAAACGCTCATTTTGTTGATGCAGTACACACATTTTAATTTCGATATTTCTCGTTTTTGCGCGTTAACGATAAATTAACAGTGTGCCTACCGGCTCCGGGGATGTCAGTGACCTTCTCGCACACAATAAACATTAAACTCTCTTCAGGATCCGATTATGAGTCAAACCTCAACCTTAAAAGGCCAGTGCATTGCTGAATTCCTCGGTACCGGGTTGTTGATTTTCTTCGGTGTGGGCTGTGTCGCTGCACTCAAAGTAGCTGGGGCTACTTTTGGTCAGTGGGAAATCAGTATCATCTGGGGTCTGGGAGTAGCGATGGCTATCTATCTGACCGCAGGCGTTTCTGGTGCACACCTGAATCCCGCGGTAACCATCGCACTCTGGCTGTTCGCCTGTTTTGATAAACGCAAAGTTGTTCCATTTATTATTTCGCAAATTGCCGGCGCCTTTTGCGCAGCGGCACTGGTTTACGGGCTTTATTACAATCTTTTCCTCGATTTCGAACAAACTAACCATATCGTACGCGGCAGTACCGAGAGCCTGGGTCTGGCAGGTACTTTCTCCACTTATCCGAACCCGCATATCAATTTTGTGCAGGCCTTCGCGGTTGAAATGGTCATTACCGCTATTCTAATGGGGCTGATTCTGGCTCTGACCGACGATGGTAACGGTGTACCTCGTGGTCCGCTGGCACCGCTGCTGATCGGCTTGTTGATTGCCGTTATTGGTGCTTCCATGGGTCCGCTGACAGGTTTTGCGATGAACCCGGCACGTGACTTCGGACCGAAACTCTTCGCCTGGATGGCCGGATGGGGTGAGATTGCCTTCACGGGTGGTCGTGATATCCCTTACTTCCTGGTTCCGGTGTTTGGCCCGATTACCGGCGCGATTTTGGGCGCATGGGCATATCGCAAACTGATTGGTCGTCATTTACCGTGCGATGTCTGCGCGATTGAAGAGAAAGACGTTGCGGCCAACACTCAACAAAAAGCTTCGCAGTAATGTGACTACGGGACAAAAAATTATGACTGAAAAAAAATATATCGTTGCGCTCGACCAGGGCACCACCAGCTCCCGCGCGGTCGTAATGGACCACGATGCGAATATCGTTGCCGTTTCACAGCGCGAATTCGAACAAATCTACCCGAAAGCAGGTTGGGTAGAACATGACCCGATGGAAATTTGGGCGACCCAAAGCTCCACGCTGGTAGAAGTTCTGGCGAAAGCCGATATCAGTTCCGATGAAATTGCAGCGATCGGTATTACCAACCAGCGTGAAACCACCATCGTCTGGGAACGCGAAACCGGTAAACCAATCTATAACGCGATTGTGTGGCAGTGTCGTCGTACCGCGGATATCTGCGAAAAACTCAAACGCGACGGTATGGAAGAGTACATCCGTAACAACACCGGCCTGGTTATTGACCCGTACTTCTCCGGCACCAAAGTGAAGTGGATCCTCGACCACGTAGAAGGCTCGCGTGAGCGCGCTCGTCGCGGCGAACTGCTGTTCGGCACCGTAGACACCTGGCTTATCTGGAAAATGACGCAGGGGCGCGTACACGTCACAGATTACACCAACGCCTCGCGTACCATGCTGTTCAACATCCACTCCCTGGACTGGGATGACACGATGCTGGATGCGCTGGATATTCCGCGTGCAATGCTGCCTGAAGTGCGTCGCTCTTCTGAAGTGTACGGTCAGACCAACATCGGTGGTAAAGGCGGTATTCGTATTCCTATCTCCGGTATCGCCGGTGACCAGCAGGCGGCGCTGTTTGGCCAGCTGTGCGTGAAGGAAGGGATGGCGAAAAACACTTACGGTACCGGCTGCTTCATGCTGATGAACACCGGCGAGAAAGCCGTTAAGTCCGAAAACGGACTGCTGACCACCATCGCCTGCGGACCGACCGGGGAAGTGAACTACGCGCTGGAAGGTGCGGTATTTATGGCTGGCGCATCTATCCAGTGGCTGCGTGATGAAATGAAACTCATCAGCGATGCGTTCGACTCCGAATATTTCGCCACCAAAGTGAAAGACACCAACGGCGTGTACGTCGTTCCGGCATTTACTGGCCTGGGCGCACCGTACTGGGACCCGTATGCTCGCGGCGCCATCTTTGGTCTGACCCGTGGGGTAAACTCCAACCACATCATCCGTGCCACGCTTGAGTCTATTGCATACCAGACTCGTGATGTTCTGGAAGCGATGCAGGCTGACTCCGGTATTCGTCTGCACGCCCTGCGTGTTGATGGCGGTGCGGTCGCCAACAACTTCCTGATGCAGTTCCAGTCCGACATTCTCGGCACGCGCGTTGAGCGCCCAGAAGTCCGCGAAGTCACCGCATTGGGTGCGGCATACCTGGCCGGTCTGGCAGTAGGCTTCTGGCAGAATCTGGATGAGCTACAGGAAAAAGCGGTCATCGAGCGTGAATTCCGCCCAGGCATCGAAACCACCGAACGTAACTTCCGTTACAGCGGCTGGAAAAAAGCGGTCAAACGCGCCATGGCGTGGGAAGATCACGACGAGTAATACGTCATTGCCGGATAGCGACTGTGCCTTATCCGGCAATATCTTCGTGCGGGGGCAACCCCGCACACACATCAATAATCTCGCCCCCTCCCCTGTGCTACACTTCGCGCCATTCCTTTCAGCTACGAGTTTGCAATGAGACGAGAACTTGCCATTGAATTTTCACGCGTGACCGAAGCGGCCGCGCTGGCTGGCTATAAATGGCTGGGCCGCGGCGATAAAAATACCGCTGACGGCGCGGCGGTAAACGCCATGCGTATTATGCTCAACCAGGTCAATATCGACGGCACCATCGTGATTGGCGAGGGCGAGATCGATGAAGCACCGATGCTGTTTATCGGTGAAAAAGTCGGGACCGGTCTTGGTGATGCGGTCGACATCGCCGTCGATCCTATCGAAGGCACGCGCATGACGGCAATGGGTCAGGCAAACGCGCTGGCGGTGCTGGCTGTGGGCGATAAAGGCTGCTTCCTGAACGCACCAGACATGTACATGGAAAAACTGATTGTCGGTCCTGGCGCAAAAGGGTCTATCGACCTGAACCTGTCGCTGGAAGCCAACCTGCATAACGTTGCCGCTGCACTCAATAAGCCGCTGAGTGAACTGACCGTCACCATTCTGGCCAAGCCACGCCATGATGAAACGATCGCCGAAATGCAAAAACTGGGCGTGCGCGTCTTTGCTATTCCAGACGGTGACGTTGCAGCCTCCATTCTGACCTGCATGCCAGACAGTGAAGTTGACGTGCTGTACGGCATTGGCGGCGCACCGGAAGGTGTGGTTTCCGCGGCTGTGATCCGCGCGCTGGACGGCGACATGCAGGGCCGTTTGCTCGCGCGTCATGATGTCAAAGGCGACAGCGAAGAGAACCGTCGTATTGGCGAACAAGAACTGGCTCGTTGCGCCGCCATGGGCATTGAAGCGGGCAAAGCGCTGCGCCTCGATGAAATGGCGCGTAGCGACAACGTCATTTTCTCCGCCACCGGCATCACCAAAGGCGATTTGCTGGAAGGGATTAGCCGCAAAGGTAATATCGCGACCACAGAAACGCTGCTGATCCGTGGCAAATCACGTACGATCCGCCGCATTCAGTCGATTCACTACCTCGATCGTAAAGATCCCGATGTGCAGGCGCACATCCTGTAATTGATTTGATCAATAGAGCCTTCCAGCCCATATGGGCTGGAAATCTTTCGTCCAACGAACGAAGATAAGGCAATCAAAGCAGACAGGAGAAAACCATGGCAGATTGGGTAACAGGCAAAGTCACGAAGGTACAGAACTGGACCGATGCCTTGTTTAGTTTGACCGTGCGAGCTCCAGTTCTTCCTTTCACTGCAGGTCAGTTCACTAAGCTTGGCCTGGAGATCGACGGCGAACGCGTCCAGCGCGCCTATTCTTACGTCAATGCCCCTGATAACCCCGATTTAGAGTTTTATCTGGTGACGGTTCCCGACGGCAAACTCAGCCCTCGTCTGGCAGCACTGAAGCCAGGCGATGAAGTCCAGGTGGTGAGTGAAGCTGCTGGTTTCTTCGTGCTGGATGAAGTCCCCGATTGCGACACGCTGTGGATGCTGGCAACCGGCACGGCTATCGGCCCATATTTGTCGATTCTGCAATTAGGCAAAGACCTGGATCGCTTCAAAAATCTGGTGCTGGTCCACGCCGCGCGCTATGCCGCCGATTTGAGCTATCTACCGTTGATGCAGGCGCTGGAAAAGCGCTACGAAGGTAAATTACGCATCCAGACGGTGGTCAGTCGTGAAACGGCCGCTGGCTCGCTGACCGGCCGCGTCCCCGCGCTGATTGAAAGCGGTGAGCTGGAAAAAGCAGTGGGTTTGCCGATGGATACTGCCACCAGCCATGTGATGCTCTGTGGGAACCCACAGATGGTGCGCGATACCCAGCAGTTGCTGAAAGAGACCCGGCAGATGACCAAACATCTGCGTCGCCGACCGGGCCATATGACTGCTGAGCATTACTGGTAAGAACGTTTTACTGCCCGGTAAACACCCGGGCATTTTGCCGGATGGCGCTTACACTCATCCGGCCTACGAGTCAGCTCTGTACTTTACGTCCTGCGTATCCTTACCATATTTATTTGCGTCCTGGGTGCCAATAAACGCCCCCAGATCGATAAGCATACCGACCAGAATTAACGTTGGAACAAAGCGGCCTACCGCCCATTGCCAGACGCCGGGTAACATCGCCCAATTTCCGGCCAGCAGCATCCACGCCAGAATCATCAACAGCGCCCACGCTCCGGAACGCCCCCGGTCATGCAGACGTTTTACCGTCACTGCCGCCGTTGGCCATAGCAGACACACCAGACAAAAAGCCGCGGTCTGAATATCGAGTAATTGTTTGCTCGCCAGCGAAAACAGAACCAGCATGCTGACGATCCATAGGCCAATCCAAATCCAGAAATCACGGCGCCCGATGCGCCCTTTAAATGAGAATAACCACTGCTGTATGGTCATGTAAGTTCCTTTATTATTACCTTCCAGAACAGTTTACCCTTTTGACAAGCTCGACGGTTATCGTTTTAATCGTGGTCAGTCATAACGAAAGGTACGATTGATGAAGCAAGGATTTACACTGTTTTTATTATTGTTTTCAGCCTTAACCGCGAGCACTGCGGCACTGGCGGAAGAGCCATCGACAGCAACCACAGCCCCCTATTTACTGGCGGGCGCGCCGACCTTTGACCTGTCGATTAGCCAGTTTCGCGAAAACTTTAATACGCAGAATCCGAAGCTTATCCTGAATGAATTCCGCGCCATCGACAGCAGTCGCGATCGGGCAAATCTCACCCGCGCGGCCAGTAAAATCAATGAAAACCTGTATGCATCTTCCGCTCTTGAGCGCGGCACCCTAAAAATCAAAAGCATGCAGATAACCTGGTTACCAATTCAAGGGCCAGAGCAAAAGGCAGCCAAAGCGAAAGCGCTGGAATACATGACCGCCGTCATCCGCACCGTCGCACCGCTACTGACGAAAGAACAGAGCCAGAAAAAGCTGCAAAAACTGCTCGCCGCTGGCAAAGGAAAGCACTATTACGCCGAAACGGAAGGTGCAATTCGCTATGTCGTTGCAGATAACGGCGAAAAGGGGCTGACCTTCGCTGTTGAACCGATTAAGCTGGCACTATCTGAAAACCTCGAAGGGTCGAATTCCCCCTAAATTATTCACGTTTCAGGAAGGCGGCGACGCAACGAATCCCCAGGAGCTTACATCAGTAAGTGACTGGGGTGAGAGAGTACAGCCAACGCACCTGCAACGTGGAGAATGACGGGGAAATGACAAAAAGCAAAGCCTTTCGGGGGATGAATCTCTATACTGTTTCACAGACCATGCTGCCCTGACGGGCGGCCATATTCCTTAATTCGCTGACAAGCGTGGAGAAATGAAATGCGACATCCTTTAGTGATGGGTAACTGGAAACTGAACGGCAGCCGCCACATGGTAAACGAACTGGTTGCTAATCTGCGTAAAGAACTGGCTGGCGTTGCTGGCTGTGCAGTAGCGATTGCTCCACCGGAAATGTATATCGACCTGGCGAAACACGCCGCTGCCGGTAGCCACATCATTCTGGGCGCGCAGAACGTTGACCTGAACCTGTCTGGCGCATTCACTGGTGAAACAAGTGCTGAAATGCTGAAAGATATCGGCGCGCAGTACATCATTATCGGTCACTCTGAGCGTCGTACTTATCACAAAGAGTCTGACGAGCTGATCGCTAAAAAATTCGCCGTGCTGAAAGAACAGGGTCTGACTCCGGTTCTGTGCATCGGTGAAACCGAAGCAGAAAACGAAGCGGGCAAAACTGAAGAAGTTTGCGCACGTCAGATCGACGCGGTTCTGAAAACTCAGGGCGCAGCAGCATTCGAAGGCGTCGTTATCGCTTACGAACCAGTATGGGCTATCGGTACTGGTAAATCTGCAACTCCTGCTCAGGCTCAGGCTGTTCACAAATTTATTCGTGACCACATTGCTAAAGCTGACGCGAAAATCGCTGAGCAAGTAATCATCCAGTACGGCGGTTCTGTAAACGCAGCTAACGCGGCAGAACTGTTCGCTCAGCCGGACATCGACGGTGCGCTGGTTGGCGGTGCTTCTCTGAAAGCCGACGCCTTCGCAGTCATCGTTAAAGCAGCAGAAGCCGCTAAACAGGCTTAAGTTGTTAAGGCGGGAGGAGCACTCCTCCCGCTGTATTAAATTTACCAGTATCCCAACCAGTGCCACCAGAAGGCACCGGTCACACCCCAAATAGTCAGGTTGACCACACTCATCACCAGCCCCGTTTTCCACCATTCAGCCAGCGTGACATAGCCCGAACCAAAGATGATCGGCGCAGTACCCGTACCATAGTGCGTGAGCGACATCATCAAGGAGGAGGAGAAACCGAGCATTAAACCAAGCAGCGCTGGCGGCGCGCCGAGGCCTAATCCTGCGGCGAAGAACGCAGCGAACATCGCCGTAATATGCGCAGTTGTACTGGCGAAAAAGTAGTGCGAGTAAACGTAAAGCAGAATCAACAGCAGCGTCGCAACGCTCCAGTGCACGCCAAGATGATCGATTGCACTACCAACGCTGGTTGCCAGCCATCCCACCAACCCCAATTTGCTGAGAAAATCCGCCATCATCACCAGCGCGGCAAACCAGACTATCGTATCCCATGCCCCGCGGCATTTAAGAATGTCATCCCAGCTCAATACGCCCGCCATCAATAGAATCGACAAACCAATTAACGCGGCGCTAGTGGGGTTTACGCTCCAGGCACTGCCCATCAGCATCGCTGGAACACCCGCCCACAGACAGAGCAGCAAAATGAACACCGCCAGGGTGATTTTTTCTGCCAGTGATAATGGACCGAGCGCATCCAGTTTCTGCCGCGCGAACTGCGGCGCATTTGGCGTGCGCGTGATAGCGGGCGGATAGAGCCACCAGATTACAATCGGCATGACAACCAGTGATATCAGAGCGGGAAGAAGCGCCGCAATAGCCCACATTCCCCAGGTCATGTTCAGCACGCCGTCTGTCCCCTTCGTCAAAAAGCTGACGATTAACGGGTTAGGTGCGGTCGCGGTGATGAACATTGCCGAGCTGATCGGGTTAATGTTGTAGTTCACCAGCGCAAGATAACGGCCCGTTGAGCCATTCTCGGCATGGCCTGGCTGCGAGCCGAGGCTTTCCGCAATCGCCCGCATTACCGGGTGGATAATGCCGCCACCACGTGCGGTATTGCTTGGCGTTACGGGTGCAATCAGCGTTTCCGCAAGGGTTAATGCCCACGCAATACCCAGCGTTCTTTTACCAAATAGCGCAATAAACCCATAGCCAATACGCGCCCCCAGACCGGTCTTTAACAGACTTTGCGACAGCATAATGGATAAGCCGATCAGCCAGATTAGCTGGTTAGAAAAACCACTCAACGCATCGTTCAACGCCGCGGAGGGTTTGCCGGGGTTAGTAACGCCAGTCATCGCCACCAGCATAATCGCCACAATCGCAATTGCGCCAATCGGCATGGCTTTACCGATAATTGCGGCGATCGTACCAATAAACAGTGCCAGCAGGTGCCACGCTTGCGGGGTTACGTCAGGTGGACACGGGATAACAAACCAGATGGTCAGCGTAATCACGAGCGAGATGATGGCAGGCCAACAGCGGATGGGGGTCAAACTGTCCATGAATCAATCCTTGAATTTCCAGTGCGCAAATCTGCGCTCAGGCATTAACCGATATTGCCGCGCATAATACAATTCACCCACTCACAAAACAAAAAATTAACATTTTGATACAGCTACAGTTTTCCCAACACCGTAAACCAGGCGTAATCCAGCGGCAGAAGAATCAAATACGTTGCCGCCGCCAGTGCGATACACAGCAGCATCCCCGCCCTTGCAGGTACTTTCCCGAGCGCCATCGCCACCACGATCGGTGAAGCCTGATACGGCAATAGCGGTGTGGAATACCCCAGCACCTGGATCATAATCACCGACAGCAGCGGGAATCCCGTCGCATCGGCAAAGCTTTGCGCCAACGTGGTATACAGCGCCGGAACGCCGTTCGCCGTCATAATAAAATTAAGCGCGGTGGTAATACCGGTCAGCGCGAGGAAACTGGTAAACGGCTTTTCCGCATCCAGCGGCATCACCTGTAACAGCGCTTCGCCAACGGCGCTACCAATACCGGTCTGCGTGACGGTGATCGCCAGCCCCAGAATACCCGCCACATAAATACAGGTACGAATGTTGACCCCAGTGGAAAACTCGTCGCCATTGATAAAGCCAACCCGTGGTAGCAATGTGATAACTGCCGCCGCCAGCCCGGTCCACGCGGGGCCAATACCGTGCCAGCTTTCGCTTACCCACAAGAACAGCACCACCGCTAACATCCAGGCCAGACGTTTTTCATCCCGGCTCATCGGCTCCGACGGCGTAAGATCGCGCGGCGCATGCGGCTTGCCAGGGAACAGCCAGCAGATAAGCACAATGAGCACCGCGCCTTTAAGCCAACCCAGAACCGGCGTATGCAGCAGCAAATAAGGAAGATAATTGAGGTGGATGCCGTAAGAGCCTTCCGCCGCGCCGCTCATCACCAGATTCGGTACGTTAGCGGGTAAAATCGTCGCAGAAAGCTGGAACGTCCCAAACCCGACGGCCAGTGCCAGACCATACCAGGCGCGCGTGCCGTCGGTAATTCCGGCTCGTTTCGCCATCGCCGCGACAATCGGCATCAGCAGCGCAATTCGGCCCATGTTGGATGGCATTACAAATGCTAGCGCGTAACTCAGCAGCACTACGCTCGCCACCATTAACGGCCAGGAATCGGTCAACCGCGATGACAGCGCCCTCGCCGCCCTGTCTGCCAGCCCCGTTTTACGAATCGCAATACCCAGTACAAAGCCGCTAAACACCAGCCAGAATGCGGAGGACGCAAAGCCGCCAAAAATAACATCCGGAGGTGCGATTTTAGCCACCATCGCCACGGCAAAGAACAGCAGCGCCGTTATAAACTCCGGCAGCAGAGACGTGGCCCAGAGCAGAATGGTGATGCCAACCACCAGAGAGGGGATAAACAGAGGGTGTGTAAGCCAGAGCGACATGCCTGTCTCCTGTTGTTTTTTTCAACAAGAATACGGGGACAGGCATGCGGAGTAAACGCCAGATTAGGTGGGGTTAACGCAGAATATCACATTGATGATCCTGAATTTCCTCAGCGGAGGCAAGATTCAGTGCCAGCAGATTGCGCTGAGTAGCCAGCAGAACAAAGGATTCATCGCTCTGGCGCACCATCGCCAACGCATAGCTGCCCATATGCTCACGTGCATCCGGCACCTCTTCTGCCAGCATCATAAACGGGCTGCGTTGTGCCAGCTCATTTTCCGTGACGCGACGCGCCAGATATTCATGACCGCGCAGCCCACCCGGTAATGGTAGCCAGCGAGTGCTGATTTTCGCCAGGTTGTCATCCAACTGCTTTCTGACATCGGTTCGCAGGCAGGAGATATGAATATGCAGGTGATTTTGCGTACGCCCACTACGTGAGTTAATGGTCAGAGAGACTGCTTTGTCAGGGATTTCCTGGCCGTATTTTTGGCTCATAAAGCTACGCGCCTGCCAGGCCAGCCAGAAAAAGTTCGGCGTGCCTGATTTCAACAGCAGCGGGCTTTCCGTACCGTTGATCCGCCAGGTCGGCATCAACAGATATTGCAGTGGGCCGTTACGGTCTTTGAACACCACATATCCGGCATCCGGCTTCACTTCTGCGCATGGTGCTGGATCCTGCTGCTGCAGCTGGTGCGGCAGACATTGCTGAAGAACGATCTGGCGTAATGCGTCCGGGTTGCCGGTGAATTTCCAGTACCCGATACCTGCAGCGGCGGCGACCACAATCACCGCCAGTAAAAGATAGCCTGCTTTTTTCATTACGCGTTTCCTGTATCCCATTGAAGGGCAAGAGTAACGCAAAACCATGACAAATAAAAAACCCGGTCGCGTTAGGCCACCGGGTCGGTAAATCACAGACTTATTTATCGTTTACTGATCTGGTCGAACGTACCGCCGTTAGAGAAGTGCTCTTTCTGCGCTTTCGTCCAGCCGCCAAACTCTTCGTCGATAGTGAACAGCTTCAGCTTCGGAAATGCGTTTTCGTATTTCTTCGCGACTTCTGCATCACGTGGACGATAGTAGTTTTTCGCTGCAATTTCCTGACCTTCCGGAGAGTAGAGATACTTCAGGTAAGCTTCCGCCACCGCTTTGGTGTCTTTCTTTTCCACCACTTTGTCGACTACGGAAACGGTCGGCTCCGCGAGGATAGATTCACTCGGCGTCACTATCTCGAATTTGTCTTTACCCAGCTCGTTCGTTGCCAGCAGCGCTTCGTTTTCCCAGGCGATCAGTACATCGCCGATACCGCGTTCAACGAAGGTATTGGTTGAGCCACGTGCGCCAGAATCGAGTACCTCAACGTTTTTATACAGAGCCTTCACAAAGTCTTGTGCCTTGGCCTGATCGTTGTTGTTGTGGTGCAGGGCATAGCCCCATGCCGCCAGATAGTTCCAGCGAGCTCCACCGGAGCTTTTCGGGTTTGGCGTAATGACCGACACGCCCGGTTTGATCAGATCGTTCCAGTCATGAATTTGTTTGGGATTGCCTTTGCGGACCAGGAACACGATGGTGGAGGTGTAAGGCGCGGAGTTATCCGGCAGGCGTTTAATCCAGTTTTTATCAATTCGACCACGTTCAGCAATGGCATCCACGTCGTAAGCCAGTGCCAGCGTCACGACATCGGCTTCAATACCGTTGATGACGGAGGTCGCCTGTTTACCCGAACCACCATGCGACTGGCGGATCACGACATTGTCGCCCGTTTCCTGCTTCCAGTGCGCGCTGAAGGCCTTATTGTACTGCTCGTACAGTTCACGCGTTGGATCGTACGATACGTTAAGTAACTGAATATCCTTTGCCAGAACGCTGGTCGATGCCAGCAATAATGTTAACCCTACGCCCCATTTGTTCATCGCCCAGCTCTCTTATGTAGTGTTGTGATGAGCAAAGCGTGCCAGAAAGGCATCCAAACATTAAAGAATAAAAAAAGATTTGCTATAACTTGGGGGAATATATGGAATGGGGTTTTTGCCGGATGGCGCTACGCTTATCAGGCCTACGATTTGCATCATGTAGGCCGGATAAGGCGCAAGCCGCCATCCGGCAATTGCAATTAATACAGTTTCTTCGCGCAGTCCAGCCAGTCACCTTTGAACGGACGCTTCATGTTTTCGATAGCGTCGATGATGTCATGGTGAACCAGTTGCTCGTTCTGAATACCGACACAGCGACCGCCGTGACCTTCCAGCAGAAGTTCAATGGCATAGGCACCCATACGGGATGCCAGGATACGGTCGTAAGGAACCGGGGAACCACCACGCTGAATGTGACCCAGCACGGTTGAACGCGTTTCGCGGCCCGTTTCCTTCTCGATGTAATGCGCCAGTTCGTCAACGTCACACATGTGTTCAGTGATCGCTACGATTGCGTGTTTTTTACCTTTCGCGATGCCCGCTTTGATTTCAGCAACCAGATCGTCACGGCTGAATTCAACTTCCGGAACTACCACGAACTCACAACCACCGGCAATTGCAGCCGCCAGGGTCAGATCGCCACAGTAGCGGCCCATCACTTCGACGATGGAAATACGCTGGTGAGAAGAAGAGGTATCACGCAGACGGTCAATCGCTTCAACAACGGTACCCAGCGCGGTGAAGTAACCGATGGTGTAGTCGGTACCCTTGATATCATTATCGATAGTGCCCGGCAGACCGATGCATGGGAAGCCCATTTCAGTCAGGCGTTTTGCACCCAAATAGGAACCGTCACCACCGATAACAACCAGGGCGTCGATGCCACGCTTCTTCAGGTTTTCGATCGCCACCGCACGTACGTTCTCGTCGCGGAATTCCGGGAAGCGAGCTGAACCGAGGAAAGTACCGCCACGGTTGATCATGTCGGACACACTGTAGCGGTCAAGCTGGACCATACGGTCTTCATACAAACCCAGGTAGCCATCATGGATCCCCATGACTTCCAGCCCTTCCGTCAACGCTGCACGTACAACACCACGGATTGCTGCGTTCATGCCCGGCGCATCACCGCCGCTTGTCAACACACCGATTTTCTTAATCATGACTACCTCTGAACTTTGGAATGCAAAATGAAATCTGCTGCCGGAAGTCGATTCCGCATATCGAAACGATCCAACGAATATGCAGATAGTATAACAATCACTTCCTGCTGAATTGATTCAGGTCAGGCCAAATGGTGGTAATTTATACACAAAATGCTGGCCCGGTTCACTTTTTTTACAACGAATTATGAAAGCTCAAACATCTTGCCTTCCTTGGGTACGACTGAACAGGGATCCTGATGAATGATGACATCCGATCCCGGGAAACGCCGTAAAATTGCCTGCTCAACCTGTTCAGCCACTAAATGCGCCTGAACGAGCGGCAGATTATCTTCCATTTCCAAATGAATCTGAATAAAGCGGGTCGGCCCTGACTGCCGCGTGCGAAGATCGTGGGCGCCGCTGACTCCAGGCCATGACGTCACGATATCAATAATTTCCTGACGTTCCTCATCGGGTAAAGCGCGATCCAGCAAAGATTGCACTGCCTCATACCCCATGCGTAATGCGCTATATAAAATATAGATGCCAATCCCGAGCGCAAACAAGGCATCCGCACGATGCCAACCGTACCATGCCAGCCCGAGCGCAATGAGAATCGCACCGTTCATCATAACATCAGACTGATAATGAAGCATATCTGCCCGAACGGCCTGACTTTGCGTGCGCTTCACTACCCAGCGCTGAAACGAGACCAGAATGATTGTACATACTAACGCAATGATGGTGACAACCACCCCGACGCCCGGATCTTTCATCGGCGTGGGTTGGATGAGATGCTGAATCCCGGTCAGGAATAAAAACAGCGCCGAACCGGAAATAAACATGCTTTGCGCCAGCGCCGCCAGCGATTCCGCTTTTCCGTGTCCGAACGTATGTTCATCATCGGCGGGCTGCAGCGAATAGCGCACCACCAACAGGTTGGTTAATGACGCCGCGATGTCCACCAGAGAATCCACCAGTGCAGCCAGAATACTGACCGATCCGGTGTACCACCACGCAAAAATTTTGATCAAAAGTAACAGCGATGCCATCACGGTTGCCGCGATTGCCGCCCGGCTCACCAGCCGCCCATAGGTTTGATTCATAAACACTCCTGCCAGGATATGCCGCTAGTATAACGGATGAAGTAAAACAGTCAGGCAATAACCGAGGGACAAATTTTGGGCAAAAAAAAACCCCACATCATATGGGGGAAGACAGGGATGGAATGTTGCAGCAATACGTCACCTGAATACGTTTTATTCTGAATTTTTAAGGCCTCTCTGTAACACTTCTAATCCTCATTTACTTTAGGTGTACGATAAACGCTCAATCAACATATCTTGAGGGATTAAGATGGCGTATTACCCTAATTCTATTGACTGGAAACCGATCCAAGAAGGAGGTCTGCGTAGGTTAAGGCTTGGCGAGATAAATCTTGCAAACTCGCTCTTTGGCTTCAGCATTCTTTACCATCAGGTTTGGGTTCATCTGGAAAGTTATCTTCCTTTTGATACTCAAAACCCAGGTCAGGCGATGACGCCTGACGGCGAAATGTGGTTTAGAACAATAAAATACGAAGATGATTTCTCGATGCCAACAAAACAGCCAACTCCAAATGCCCAGCATCTTTTTTTGCATGAAATGATGCATGTTTGGCAGCACCAATATGGAATGTGGGTACGAACACGTGGGGCGTTCTCATGGGCAGCTGACTATACATACAGCCTAAATGAAAAAAATCTACTTGATTACGGACTGGAGCAACAAGCATCCTTAGTCAGCGATTACTGGTTGTTAAAGCACTATGGGTTTGATGGGCATAGCGATCTGTATGTTTACCGTGATTATGACCCAGAAGAACCGGCGCTGGAATTAATGCAGAAATATGAAAAGGTACTCGGGAGCTTTCCGATATGAAGAAATCGTTCTTTTTTCTCCCTTTACTTTTATTTCTGGCCGGGTGCCCAGGGAAAGGCAGAGAGGGTGCAGAGTCCGGTGAACGACAGGCGATCTACGTAGATGGCAATCGTGTTTGCTTTACCATAGATAAAAATGATGTGTTAAACCGCTATATTCTGTCAACTAATGGTAGAGAAGATAAAAAATTATTAGTCGGCGATTTTAAACATCTCATCTACCCAAGTACCTGCTTCACGGTCAATTTAGAAAAAGGGGTGGTGTATGGTGCAAGCTATACCTTAAATGGAAAAAATCACTACTACACATTTATCATTACCAATGATGGAAAAGTGTTGGATTTAGGAAAAAGCTAAGCATTATTATCAGATCACGCCGCTCTACATAAAGGCAGTAAGTTACATTGAAGTCAGCCACACATAACAAAAGCTGTTTTCAGCTCCAAATACTATCTGCAAGTAGCTGTTTATCTTTGGTAATTCACTGTAATTTTAGGCAAAAAAAACCCCCACATCATGTGGGGGAAGACAGGGATGGTGTCTATGGCAAGGAAAACAGGGTTACTACTGGGAACGTGAGTTGCTACTACTCAATAAATTCAACGATGAGCTTTTTTTCCAGTGCGCTACGTCGCGCAGTTGCTCCATTCGTTGTTCATGTTTCTCATTTAAAACCGCTTGCTGCTCTGGCGTTAACAGGCGATACATCTGGTTGCGGATCCTGGCTATTTCAACCTGGCGGGCAACCTGTTCTTGCGCCATTCTTTCTGCCTGAGCGCGCACTGCGCTTTCATCAAATTTCTCTGCGGTGACAAGGCGATGCATTGTCTCCATTTCGCTAACATTAACAGGAGGTTGTTCGTGTCTTGCCTGCTGCATTAAATCTCGCATCTGTTGACGTTGATGTTCGGTTAAACTGATACCGTCAAACATGTGGCTCTGAACGCTGCGTTGCGATGAGCCTTCACCCAGGTGCCAGTGATCGCCTGTGACGACTTCAGCTGCATGGCTAAATGTACTGAGTGCCAGCGTTGAGGCCATGACGGCAGCGGTAACTTTGCCCATCACTTGCTCCCAAAATCTTTTCTGTCGCGATTCAACGAGAGACAGTTTACGATTCGGGCTGCAAACATGCGTCAGGGGGTGTAAAACAACGTAAAGTCATAGATTAGCGACGCCTGATGACGTAATTTCTGCCTCGGAGGTACGTAAACAATGAATAAAATCCTGTTAGTTGATGATGACCGAGAGCTGACTTCCCTGTTAAAGGAGTTGCTCGAAATGGAAGGTTTCGATGTGCTGGTTGCCTATGATGGGGAACAGGCGCTTGAGCTTCTGGATGACAGCATCGATTTACTTTTGCTCGACGTCATGATGCCGAAGAAAAACGGCATTGATACGCTGAAAGCACTTCGTCAGACACACCAGACACCCGTAATCATGCTGACCGCTCGCGGCAGCGAATTGGATCGCGTACTTGGCCTTGAGCTGGGCGCGGACGACTATTTACCTAAACCGTTTAACGACCGTGAACTGGTCGCGCGCATCCGCGCTATTCTGCGTCGCTCGCACTGGAGCGAACAGCAGCAGAACAGCGATAACGGCTCGCCGACTCTGGAAGTAGATGCGTTAAGCCTTAATCCGGGTCGCCAGGAAGCCAGCTTTGACGGGCAAATTCTGGAGTTAACCGGCACCGAATTCACCCTGCTCTATTTGCTGGCACAGCATCTCGGTCAGGTGGTTTCGCGTGAGCACCTGAGCCAGGAAGTGCTGGGCAAACGCCTGACGCCTTTCGATCGCGCGATCGATATGCATATCTCGAACCTGCGCCGTAAGCTGCCAGAGCGTAAAGACGGACACCCGTGGTTTAAAACTCTGCGTGGTCGCGGCTACCTGATGGTCTCCGCTTCATGATAGGGAGCTTAACCGCACGCATCTTTGCCATCTTCTGGTTGACGCTGGCACTGGTGTTGATGTTGGTACTGATGTTACCCAAGCTCGACTCACGCCAGATGACCGAGCTACTGGATAGCGAGCAGCGCCAGGGGTTGATGATTGAGCAACACGTTGAAGCTGAACTGGCGAACGATCCACCCAACGATTTGATGTGGTGGCGTCGCTTGTTTCGGGCGATAGACAAGTGGGCGCCGCCAGGACAGCGGTTATTACTTGTTACGACGGAAGGACGAGTGATCGGTGCAGAACGCAACGAAATGCAGATCATTCGTAACTTTATTGGTCAGGCCGATAACGCCGACCATCCGCAAAAGAAAAAATACGGTCGCGTTGAGATGGTCGGGCCTTTCTCCGTCAGAGACGGTGAAGATAACTACCAGCTGTATCTCATACGGCCTGCCAGCAGCTCACAATCTGACTTTATCAACCTGCTGTTTGACCGACCGCTGTTGTTGCTGATCGTCACCATGTTAGTCAGCTCTCCGCTATTGCTTTGGCTTGCCTGGAGTCTGGCGAAACCAGCGCGTAAGTTGAAAAACGCGGCGGATGAAGTGGCCCAGGGCAACCTGCGTCAGCATCCAGAACTGGAAGCCGGTCCGCAGGAGTTTCTGGCGGCAGGCGCGAGCTTTAACCAGATGGTGACAGCGCTGGAACGGATGATGACCACACAGCAACGCCTGCTGTCGGACATCTCTCACGAGCTGAGAACACCGCTAACGCGTCTGCAACTGGGCACCGCTCTGCTGCGCCGTCGTAGCGGTGAGAGCAAAGAGCTGGAGCGCATTGAAACAGAAGCACACCGACTGGACAGCATGATCAACGACCTGCTGGTGATGTCACGTAATCAGCAGAAAAACGCGCTGGTCAGTGAAACGGTGAAAGCTAATCAGCTGTGGGGCGAAGTGCTGGATAACGCCGCCTTTGAAGCTGAGCAGATGGGTAAATCGCTCACGGTGAATTTCCCGCCGGGTCCGTGGCCGCTGTACGGCAACCCAAATGCACTGGAAAGCGCGCTGGAAAACATTGTGCGCAACGCCCTGCGCTATTCACACACCAAGATTGAAGTTGGTTTCGCGGTGGATATCGACGGGATTACCATTACCGTAGACGACGATGGTCCGGGCGTAAGCCCTGAAGACAGAGAACAGATTTTCCGTCCGTTCTATCGTACCGATGAGGCGCGCGATCGCGAGTCTGGCGGAACAGGTCTGGGCCTGGCGATTGTTGAAACCGCAATCCAGCAGCATCGTGGCTGGGTGAAGGCCGAAGACAGCCCGCTGGGTGGTTTACGGCTGGTGATTTGGTTGCCGCTGTACAAACGCGCTTAACAGGCTTCCCCGGTAGCCTCGTGCCGGGGAAGCTCTCACCTTATGCTGTCACTTCTGCAGCCGCTAGTTTTTGCTTTTTAATCCGCTTCACCAGAATGGTCGAACAGATAAAGCCCATTAAGCTGAATGCAATCATCACGCTAAAGACATAGTTATAGCCCGTGATGCCGCTATTGGTATCCAGTAAATAGCCGTATAACGTGTACGCAAACATCGCTGGCATATATCCGATGATGCAGCCAAATGCCATTGCTGAACCCGCGTACTCACGTGGGGTACCGATCTCATCCATTGGCGCGAAGAAAATGGCGCGCTGTGAGAAGATAATCGCTCCAAACCCTAATGTCGCCGCCATACCGATATACACGTTCATTGTTTGATGCGGTAACTGCATGAACACAAGCATCGCAACAGCAGAGATCAGGAACGTCCACTTCAGATACACTGTCGGTGATTTAGCAACTTTATCTGCCAGCATTCCACCAATCGGCCCACCTACCATTTTTAACGCATACTGGTTGATGATGCCGTACGCACCAACGAGTGCTACCGGCAGCATATAGATATCTTTTAAGAACGGAATAAAGTAAGTCAGGCCACAATACGCAGCGTAAACGAAGAAAATACCTAAAGAGGCTAGCCAAACGTTAGGGCAGGACAAAACATGTTTGATACCCTTTAACACTTCCATGTTAGCACTGGTTTTCTCGCCGCCTTTCACTTTGTCATCATCGACAATAAAGTACGTCACAATACCTGCCACAAGCGTAATTACCGTATAGAACAACAGGCCCGCCTGCATCCCCGCTTTACCTTCACCAAACTGGACGAAGACAAACAGAGCGCCAGAAGCAACGATAACATCCACCACGCCACGTCCGGCTTCTAAAAAGCCGAACATGCGTCCTTGTTCTTCTTTCGTGCCCAGCAAACGAACAGCTTTCAGCAATACCGGCCAATAAACCACATCGGCAAAGAACGCCATCGCGGCAAAGCAAATGAGATAACCGGTAAATGACGGTAGGGTCGCTAAATATAAACCACATAACCCAACGCCAATCAGACCGAACGGTAATAATATTTTCTTGGAGTAACGGTCTGCGATATAGAGAGAAAGAAAAAGCCCGGTGGTCTGAACAATCGTATAAACCGTAAAGCTCAACCCAATTTGCGTATTGGTTAAC
The DNA here is from genome assembly GCF_002042945.1 of Citrobacter sp. A316. Lineage (NCBI taxonomy): Bacteria > Pseudomonadati > Pseudomonadota > Gammaproteobacteria > Enterobacterales > Enterobacteriaceae > Citrobacter > Citrobacter sp. A316. Next base: position 58,141 of record NZ_MVFZ01000018.1, on the reverse strand, counting down.
CCCCAGTCATTTTGCATTGGCACATAGAAAACATCTTTCATACTTGAAAGCTTGAATATCGTGCCGCCGCCTAAAATCAAAAAACAAAGCCTTGCCCATTTATTCATGAACATGATTAAACCCTCATTGCTTGTTGAGAGAAATATCTAAATTAGATTATATAATTAATAAAGCCAGGGGATTATTTTCATAATCCTTTCCGTATTTAATAATATTTTAAGAAAAATAATTAATTGCCTATAAACTTGTCACACATATCACGAATGTATTTTATTTGGGCAAGAGCATGTTCTTTTTCCTGCGCCAGTCGCGCATCGATCATGTCATTGTCGGGCAACGGTGTATAACTTACATCGCGCCATGGGATCCAGGGGTTATCACCCTCATCGTCGAAGCGAAATGCAGGGGCATAATATTCAACTTCTTCTTCCAGACCAAAAGCATGTACTTGCGGTTTATCTTCACCTAAAAGTAATAATGCCTTGAGCATCTCTTCCATGGGTAAATCGCCGTGTCCTGAACGACAAGCCTCATGCCCCCAGCCTTTACCTTCTTTAATAATTTTAGCGTCTTTGATATGCACCTGAGTGATCAGAGGAGACATAACCTCTAACGCAGAAAGCGGCTGTTCATTAGCATTAATCATGTTGCCAAAATCAAACAGAATAGAGAGATTTTTCATCCCGCTATTGTTCACCAGCGTCACCAGCTCATGGCCTTGCAGATCTTCATGCTGTTCGATAGTAAAGCTTAGTCCGCAATCGTCATACTGAGACAGCCACGCAATATCATTGGCAATCTTCACCATAACATCGTTCAGATGCCCTTCATAACGCGGGTAGAAACGCACTGAAGTTGCACCAGTAGCAACAGCAATACGGATGGCATCCGTCAATGTCGCCTTATCCGATGCGCTCGTTTCGATATGCACATCCAGATTATATTTTTTGGCCTTCTCTTTAAAATCGTGTAGCTGCTGATCGTTCAGTTTCTGCAGTGATTGGGACTCACCATCCTCAACATGTATTTTTACACCCTTCAATTTTTGCTGATGCGCAATATCCAGAAGATCTCCCGGCAGGACTCTCTCGTAGCGCATATTCAGATGAAAAGCATAAGCATGTAGGTACAGCGGTATATTTCTTGCGCGTTCCGCAAGAAGTTCTTGGTTACATTTTCCCATTATTTTTCTCATTCATCGCGAATAACAAGTTCCACTGATTCAAGTCGCCAGTATTCGAAATCAACCTGAACCACTTTTTTATCTCGGGTAGCCCGATGTTTTTCTACTAAAATTCCATACGTATTAGGCGCAACACCCAGCTCTTTGCAGGCCACTTCTGGCATATTAACCGGTTTAAAAATCATTTCTTTGATATTTAAAACATGGCCAAACGCATCTTCCCAGACGCTGGCAAAAGACTGATTGCCCAATTTATTAATGAATCCTGGCGCAACAGCGGCATCAATATAGGATTCATGGTAAAACACTTTATGTGAATCAAGACCGCACCAGCCGGTAACTAAATAGCGATCGCCGGAGGAGAGAAAAACATCATCAACATGATGCGGAACTGTATCAATGGTTTCTTTGGTTAAATAATCCCAAAAAGGCTTACGTCCCTGAGCACAGGCTTCAGCATTGAAGCTGGAAAGTGATTTAGGGTTATAAATAAATCGCTTCGACGAAATAAACCAACCACTGCGGTTCTTGCGGAAAATACGCGCATCGATCTCAAGCTCAATCAGAACCTGACGTAAGGTCATACGCTTTGCATCCAGCAGCTCACATAGCTCCCTTTCTGAAGGCAATTTGGACCCCGCTGGTAAATTCTTCTCGTTTAACCAGCTTTCAAAGCGCTCTCTGAGCACATCAACATTGTTTTTCTTTTTCATTTTGCTCATCTGGTTTAAACCAATTTGAAGCTAAGATATTTGAGTGCAGGAAATACTCAAGTTTTTTTTCAAAGCAGAGTTTCTTTTTGTGGACCAGGTATCAAGAATGGCTTTGAAGCAAACCGTGACCGTCAGGTTTTTGCCCGGTTTGGTACGCAGAGAGATAAACCACGGGGAGAGGTAAATCAGGTGTCGCCACCTGATTTAATTGCAAGATTAAGGTGGGTTTATTTTCCCCACAAACGGCGGGAATTGTCTTCGATCTTGCCGCTTAAACGACGCTTTTGCATCGTTCTGGTCCAGCTTTTTGATAACCCGGCAGCCGACAGTAGACGGTGATATTGCGAATCATCAAACGGCATATGCCAGGCGATAGCAATTGCCTCCCGCACGCTGACGTCGCTTACGCGTGACGCCAGGATCAACGGCGCGTCTGCTGACACCTGACCAGGCGCGATGACGCTGCACAGCCAGCCCGTCTTACCTGCATCCTGCATCTGGCTGGCCATATCGCTGATGCCAAAATGGAAATTCAGCTTAAAGCACGGCGAGCGCGGCTGCGTGACCTGAATCAGCGCCTCTCCCCACTGGAAAATGTCGCCAATATACACATTCTCTTCAGTCAGCCCCTCAGTAGAGAGGTTCTCACCAAACGCGGGTGCGACAAATAGCTCCGCCTGCTCCGGGAACGCTTGTCTCCAGTGCTGATAGTGTTCACGCGGATAGTGACACAGCGCGCGATCCGGCCCGCCATGAATTTTCGTTTCCGCCTGTTCATCCCCCGTCAGCCCCAGTTCGGTCAGCATCAACTCACCGTCAATCTGGACTTTAGCAATCGCGCTGGGACGGCTTCCCGTGTAGTCCCGAACTTTGCCCGTAAAAACATCGACCGGATATCGCATCTGTTCCTTCTCCCGATAAATTTCCCCCATTACACCACATTTATTTTACCCCAGTCGCTCAAAATGAGAGCACGGTTCACATGAAAGTTAGGAACACATGCTATCAATGTAATCTGGTTTTGAAACATCATTTCAAATAAGGAGTCGACAACGTGACTGGTCAATCGCAATTTGCTGGCGTCTGGTGTCCTTCCATTACGCCAATGGACAATGACGGCAAGATCGATCTCAACGGTCTGAGCCAGCATCTCAAACGCCTTACCGAGGCCAAAATCGACGTGATTTTGCTGATGGGCAGCATCGGGGAATTTGCTTCCTTTACGCTCGAAGAAAGGCTGCTGCTGATCCGTGAGGCCCGCGCCATGAGCTCGCTAAAGATGGTCGCCAACGTCTCATCCACCTGCCAGAATGATGTTTTATTGATGGCACAGGAAGCGTATCGCTCAGATTACGATGCCGTGATGATCCTGCCGCCCTACTACTACGGACAAACGGCGAAACAGCTGCTGAGCTACTTCCGTCAGTTGGGGCAGAAACTCAGCGGTAAATGGTTTGCTTATAACTTCCCGGCACGCACCGGCTGCGATTTAACCCCCGAACTGGTAGCCACCCTCGCCGCTGAGTTCCCGAATTTTGCTGGCATTAAAGACACCGTCGACTGTCAGTCCCATACCCGCAGCATGATTCAGACCACCCGCGCCGTGCGGGAGGATTTTGCCGTGCTGTCCGGCTATGACGAATACTACATTCCCAACCTGTTAGCAGGTGGCGCGGGGATTATTTCAGGGTTGAACAACGTCATGCCGGAACTGTTTGTCAGCGCGCGAGAAGCGTTTAAACAGGGCGACCTGGCAGCGCTTCGCGATATTCAGGACCAGATTGGCACCTACATGTCCATCTATGCCATCGGCGAAGATTTTGTCACCACCATCAAAACCGTGGTATCGCGTAAGTTTGGCTATTGTACCGGCGTGTCACGTAATGCCGGTGGAGAGTTGAACGAGAGTGAGTGCCGAACAATCGATGAGGTGTTTGTCGTCAAAGGGTAAATAGTTAAGCCGGATGGTGCAGACCATCCGGCTTAAGAGACTTACTTCACGGTACCACGAATATCAATTTCCGCCGCCCTTGCTTTGGCCCTTTTCGACCAGATAGACGTGATAATTGGCACCAGAATGGAGGTCACAATCACCGACGTGGCGACCAGGGAAGTTGCTGCCGGTGCCATCGGTTTAAATGCCGGAACCATTTCAGCAATCAGCACAGGCGTAGCAACCGCCGCACCCGCAGAACTGGAAGCGGCAATCCCTGCCGTACCATCGCCACCACCAATCAGTTTATCGGCGATAATCAATGGAATGCCAGTGATGATAATCACCGCCACGCCCAGCAGAATACCCAGCACACCGGTCTGCGCAATCACGCTCAAATCAATGGTGTTACCTAATGCGAAGGCAAAGAACGGGATCAGCGTCTGCACCGCTTTGCTGAAGAACTCCCGCAGTTCAGGGTCCAGATTCCCCAGCGCAAAGCCAATCAGGAACGGCAATACTGCACCAACAAATACGTGCGGTTCAAACGAAGCGATCCCGGCGGTTCCCAGAATCACCATGGTCATCAGGGGGCCAGACTCCAGCGACATCAGGACAAACGCCCCGGCCTCTTCTTTGGTGCCGTACTGCTGCATAATCGAGGCATACAGCCCGCCGTTGGTCATATCCATCGCGGCCACCAGCGCCAGCGTAGACAACCCAGCGAAGAATCCGACCTCTACGCCATGTTCCGGCAGAATGCGTGAAGCAATCGCTGCAACCACCCACGCCACCAGAATCTTGGTTATGACTAACGTACCTGATTTACGCAGCACGGTTCCGGTGGCGCTTAGCTTGATCGACGCCCCCATGCAAAAGAACCAGACTGCCAGGATAGGTACCGTACCGGTGATCATACCGTTGGTAAAGGAGCCGAAATATTTCCCGGCGCCGGGGGAAAAGGTGTGACACAACGCGCCCAGGAAAAGCGGCACCAGCATCATACCGCCAGGGATTTTCTCTATCGTACGTTTGATCTGCATTTCCATCACCTGTAGACATAAAAATGGGGCAATTTTTATGGGCGATTGCATCTTGCTTTGAGATGCGCCCGTCTTGATGAAAAGAAGATAGACATTCGTAGAGACTATAAAAGTGATCCCACTCGCATAATAAAACCTTGTTTCAATTTAAGTGGATCATCGTTTTTATATTGAGTTTGATCACAAAAAAACCCCACAAGCATCGCTTGCAGGGCTTCGTTAAAGCGTAGAACTTATTTTTTTGCTGCGAAACGCGCGGCAGCTTCGTCCCAGTTCACCACGTTCCAGAACTCTTTGATGTAGTCCGGGCGACGGTTCTGGAATTTCAGGTAGTAAGCGTGTTCCCAAACGTCCAGGCCCACGATTGGGAAACCGGAAGCGCCAGAGATAGCTTCACCCATCAGCGGGGAATCCTGGTTGGCGGTGGAAACAACAGCCAGTTTGTCACCTTTCAGAACCAGCCACGCCCAGCCGGAGCCAAAGCGGGTTGCCGCTGCTTTTTCAAATTCAGCTTTGAAGTTGTCAACGGAGCCGAAGTCACGTTCGATAGCCGCTTTCAGGTCGCCCTGCAGCGTAGTACCGGTTTTCAGGCCTTTCCAGAACAGGCTGTGGTTAGCGTGACCGCCCGCGTTGTTACGCAGTACGGTTTTCTTGTCTGCTGGCAGTTGATCCAGTTTGGTGATCAGCTCTTCAACGGACAGGCTGGCGAATTCAGGCAGGCTTTCCAGCGCAGCGTTGGCGTTGTTTACGTAAGCCTGGTGGTGTTTGGTGTGGTGGATTTCCATCGTCTGCTTATCGAAGTGCGGTTCAAGGGCATCATAAGCGTACGGCAGGGATGGCAGTGTATAACTCATAATCATCTCCAGTATTGTCGGGCGGCCAGTGTTAACGCCGCGTAAGCAGTTGGGTCATTATAGTTAATTAAATGATATTGAAAATGATTATCAATGCCGTACTTTTTACAGGGTCTTAATAAATCAAACCCATTGTTAAAGATGTGAGCCGAATCACCCACTTAACGTGATGATTGCCAACATGCGCAAAAGGACGGCAATCGTTAAAAGGTTAACCACCTGCGTAATTTTTAAACTCGTTAGGTCGGAGGGGTCATTACCGACGATAAAAAATAACGAGGATTAAGTCATGAGTAACGCGATTACGATGGGTATCTTTTGGCATTTGATAGGGGCAGCCAGTGCCGCCTGTTTCTATGCCCCGTTCAAGCAAGTCAAACATTGGTCATGGGAAACGATGTGGTCGGTTGGCGGGATCGTCTCCTGGATAATCCTGCCGTGGACCATCAGCGCCATGTTACTTCCCGATTTCTGGGCCTACTTCAGCTCCTTCAGCCTCTCCACGCTGGCGCCGGTATTTCTGTTTGGTGCGATGTGGGGGATTGGCAATATCAACTATGGCCTGACCATGCGCTATCTCGGTATGTCGATGGGTATCGGGATTGCGATAGGTATTACGCTGATTGTCGGCACGCTGATGACCCCGATTATCAACGGCAATTTTGATGTGCTGATCAATACTTCCGGTGGCCGCATGACGCTGCTTGGCGTGCTGGTCGCGCTGATTGGTGTGGGTATTGTTACCCGTGCTGGCCAGTTAAAAGAACGCAAAATGGGTATCAAAGCAGAAGATTTCAACCTGAAAAAAGGGCTGGTTCTGGCCGTCATGTGCGGTATTTTCTCCGCCGGGATGTCCTTTGCGATGAACGCGGCGAAACCAATGCACGATGCCGCCGCCGCGCTGGGCGTCGATCCGCTGTATGTCGCCCTGCCTAGCTATGTGGTCATTATGGGCGGTGGCGCGCTTGTTAACCTGGGCTTCTGCTTCATTCGTCTGGCAAAAGTGAAGAACTTATCGATAAAAGCCGACTTTTCGTTAGCCAAACCGCTGATTATCACCAACATACTGCTCTCTGCGCTTGGTGGCTTGATGTGGTATCTGCAATTCTTCTTCTACGCCTGGGGCCACGCGCGTATTCCGGCGCAGTATGATTATGTAAGCTGGATGCTGCACATGAGCTTCTATGTTCTGTGCGGTGGGATTGTCGGTCTGGTATTGAAAGAGTGGAAAAACGCGGGTCGCCGCCCGGTTAGCGTGCTAAGCCTCGGCTGCGTGGTAATTATTGTCGCGGCAAACATTGTCGGTCTGGGAATGGCCAACTAAGCATGTTGAGTACTGAGATGACGCCACTGGCTCGGCGTCATCTATCCACCAGTTCCCATCATTAGTAAATAATTCCTCACACCCATTTTCACGTTGCCCAAAAGCTGACTTAATAGATTGTACGTTGATTCCATTCATCGGTATAAATGATATTACCGTCACAATGTTTCCAGGTAATTTTCTCGTAGCGCAGCAGAATAGTCTCAAGATGTGTGCCTGTTGCTGCGCCAGGATATAAATCAGGCGTGATTGAAGTGAGCTTCACGTTGTGAAGGATTATGTTGAAATACTCCTTTTCCATCCCTGCTTCATTAATTGAGTACATTTTAATCATCGCGGATTTAAGCGTAGCTCCGGTACTTAAGGCCCTGTACAAAAAAGGTGTAACTCGGTCGAATTCTTTTTGGAACATGATGGGTGCATGAATTCGCGTACCGGTCAGACGCCCTGTATTACTATCAACCGGAATATTGACGTTATGAGTTAGTGACTTTATTTCAATAGATCCAACGCGACCTACGACCTGGCATGAGCCGGGCATAGGAGAATCATTCTCATCGGTTAGCCACAAATAAGCTGGATTAGACATGAAATACTCCTTTTATTTAAACTTAGTGAATAGTGAAGTCAACCGGGGGAAAAACCACATCAAAAAAATAAGCGTTATTAATGTTAGTAAAAGACAATATTCAGGAAATAGATGAAGCCATAACAGACCAAAGCCTATTACCAGCACTGGAAACACTACACTTTCTAATAAAAGTGTGATCAAACTATTAAACACCAAAATCCCTCTGCAAAAAATCCGCTAAATTATCAAAATTTGAGAAGTGCTTTGACTTTACTCTACTAATCATATTGGAAATAGCTGGTTCAACAAAATAATAGAGCATTTCAAGCTTTGCCTGATATAAAACCCAATAATAATCTGGATCAATTCCTTTTAGCTGCCGCGCAGCAAGAGCGCACTTTTGTTGAACTCCGAAAAATTGCAGCAAAAATACCGCTTGCGGCAGTTTTGCAGATAAACGCTCAACGATGATTTTCGACATGAAGCCAGACTGAGACAACGCAATAGAAGCCGCGGAAGCAAAAGCATACCGAGTTCCTCCCGCAATATTCATATGAGTAGCCAGTGCAGACATTTTTCTGATAAATTGACGAGCCGAGCCTTCGGGATTACCTTCATCAACATCATCACTTATTGTTATGAAATACAAATAAAGCATATATGTAATTACATCACGATATCTATATATTGACTCAATGGAATAGAGCATCCTTATTTCTTCAGATTTTAACTCCTGACAAATATCATTGTACTGAGGTATAAAACATGATGAATACCAACTAGCTCGCTCAATACCAGAATATATATCTGAAGCAACACCTCTGGCTGATTGAAAAACCCCACCAACAGCATTCTGAGTGGTTAGAGCCAGCCGTCTATCATTTTGAAACTTCATCCTTAAATAGTCAGACGCCTGCATTACTTAGCTCTCAGTCATTTATGATGATAAATTATCATATACGTTCACGCCCCCCATGATAATGGGCGTTATTCCTATTTTACTCTTTATTTACAGCAATAAACCATCGTGGAGATTTTATTTTATAGAAGTATTCGCTGTCAGATTTTATCACCCTAATATGCGATATTATTATGATTCCTCACTCAGCCAGATGACGCCACTGGCTCGGCGTCATCCCGGTTTCCCGCGTAAATACCACCGAAAAGTAGTTACTGTCCTCAAAGCCGCAGCGCATGGAAATCTCACTGATCATCAACCGACTATGTTTGAGCAGATACTGCGCATGGCAAACCCGCACCTGGCGGAGATACTGGTTGATAGTCATCCCGGTCTGGCTGCGAAACTGCTGGCGCAAAACGCGCTCACTGCACCGTTCGCGCTCGCAAAACGTATCCAGTTCGAATGCATGCTCATGGCTACCAGCTAACGCGGTGATCAGTTTATCCAGCAGCGTTTCACTGGAGGTCGCCGGGAGCGTATCCGTGGCATAACGATGCCGCTTAAGGTGTGTCACCAGTTGCCCGAACAGCAGCTCAGCCATGGTAAAAGCCTGTGCATCACGCTGATTGCTTTCATGCTCAAGCTGGCTTATCACCTGTCGGGCCTGAGTCATGCCAACGCTGCCGAGTCGCCAGTGCGGCTGCCTCGGCGTACCGTCAAATCCAGGGATCGCCTCTTGCCAGTCAACATTCAGCGTCAACCGCTCCGGGCAGTAGATGATATTTTGCAGCACAAGGTCGTTAACGGAAGTGTAGGAGTGTTTATCTTCAGCGCGAATGTAAAACAGATCGCCACGGGTTATCCGGTACGGGCGATCGTTAAGGACATGTAGACCATTACCGCGCCAGACCATGACCAGCTCGCAAAACTCGTGGGTATGCTCAGCAAAGACATCCTGCGGATAGCGGTCAGCCACGGCGACAGCCTGCTGCTCATGCGCAAAGAAGTCTGATTTCAGAAGGATTAGCTGATTCGCCATCACATGACCTCAACCTGAATGCTTGCCGGATGCGCTGCGCTTATCCGGCCTACAGGGCATCCACGTAGGCCGGATAAAGCGTAGCCACCATCCGGCATTAAGGGGCATGATTATCTGAGATTCGGCGGTAAAAAACGTTGATAGCTTTCGCGTTACTGGAGGCTGCTTGCCACAACGAGATCGCGTCCCTGACGAATATCGCGTGGTGACCACTTGAACTCACGGCGAAAAAGCGTCGAAAAGTGGTTACTGTCGCCGAATCCGCAGAGATAAGCGATGTCTGTCACACTGTCATCACTGTGGCGAAGCAGATGCCGGGCCTTGATCAGCCGCAAGCGGTTAAGGTAGCGCTGTGGCGTCAATCCGGTTTGCTGTTTGAGCTGGCGATGCAGAGTGCGCAAAGAGAGGGAAAACTTCTCGGCCAGCGCCTCCCAATACACCTCGTCGGCAAAGTTATCTTCCAGCCAGGCCATCAGAAGGTTAAGCCGCGCATCGTTATCGGTCGCTGCTTCCATCAGGCTGCTTTTACGCAGCAGTACCAGCAGCTGCATAAACAGGATCTCGCGATTTGCCGCCGTTGGTGTATCCATCCCCTCACCGAGCGCTTCCATCTGCCCCACCAGTTGTCGAACCTGCTGCAACACGCCCTGATTCACCCGCCAGTGGGAGGGGTACTGCCCGTTCTGTTCCTGAGGTAAAAGCTGATTCAGTCCAGCCAGAAATTGAAACGCATCCGGGGAGCGATACAACACATTGGTCAGGCACAGATTGTCAGTATGTTCATATAAATGCCGGTCATGATCGCGAACGAAACACACCGTACCGCCGCTGATGGTGTAAGGCTGCCCGTTGAACACATGGATCCCCGTTCCATGTTCGACCACCACAATTTCATGAAAATCATGATGATGTTCTGGAAACGCAGGTTGAGGAAGCCGCGGTTCAATAGCCACTGGCGCTTTACCTGTCGGAAAAAAATCCACGCAATGCAATACCGTCATGATGACATCCTTCCCGATCAAATGAACATGGCTGAATAGTAATTAAGGGTTATCTCCCTCACCTTAAATTTTTGACGCCAAAGTGCGTAAACACGGTCAATTCTTCAAGAAACGGCGGGAAAGATCGGGAATTGCGGAAGACGTCACATCCGCTAAAACCGGTCCTATTAATAGAAATTGTGAACAACATCACGTTCACCTTTGCCATGTTGCCAGCCGCTAATTGTGCCTGTCACTGTCAAGAAGGTACGCGTTATCTGGGGTTCTTAGACTGAGTGCAATAAAACTCAGAAGGACCTCGCTATGACTTTTCGCCATTGTGTCGCAGTCGATCTCGGCGCATCCAGTGGGCGCGTAATGCTGGCGCGTTACGACAGTGAACACCGCTCTCTGACGCTGCGTGAAATCCACCGCTTCGTGAACTGCCTGCAAAAAACAGACGGTTTTGACACCTGGGACATCGACAGCCTGGAAAACGATATTCGTCTTGGCCTGAAAAAAGTCTGCGATGAAGGCATTCGGATAGACAGCATCGGCATTGATACCTGGGGCGTGGATTACGTTCTGATCGATAACGTCGGTCAACGTGTCGGTCTGCCGGTCTCTTACCGTGACAGCCGCACGACCGGCATTATGGCGCAGGCGATGGCGCAGCCGGGTAAAGGTGAAATTTACCGCCGTAGCGGCATTCAGTTTCTGCCCTTTAACACCCTGTATCAGCTACGTGCATTGGTTGAACAGCAGCCAGAACTGCTCCCGCAGGTGGCCCATGCCCTGCTGATCCCCGACTACTTCAGCTTTCGCCTGACCGGCAAAATGAACTGGGAATACACCAACGCCACCACCACCCAGCTAGTCAATATCAATACCGACGACTGGGATGACACACTGCTGGCGTGGACCGGGGCAGACAAAGCCTGGTTTGGTCGCCCGACGCATCCGGGGAACGTGATCGGCCACTGGATTTGCCCACAGAAAAACCAAATTCCGGTTGTCGCCGTCGCCAGTCATGACACGGCCAGCGCGGTCATCGCGTCGCCATTGGCCGATAAAAACAGCGCCTATCTCTCTTCCGGGACCTGGTCGCTGATGGGCTTTGAGAGCAGAACACCGTATACCAACGATGCGGCGCTGGCGGCGAATATCACCAACGAAGGCGGCGCGGAAGGACGCTACCGTGTCCTGAAAAATATCATGGGACTATGGCTGCTCCAGCGCGTGTTAAAAGAGCGTCAGATTACCGACCTGCCAACGCTTATCAGCCAAACGCAAGCGCTGCCGGCCTGCCAGTTCCTGATAAACCCGAACGACGATCGCTTTATCAATCCCGACGATATGAGTGCAGAAATTCAGGCGGCATGCCGTGAATCAGGCCAACCCGTTCCCCTGCAAAACGCCGAACTGGCGCGCTGTATCTTCGACAGCCTGGCGTTGCTGTACGCCGACATCCTGCAAGAACTGGCACAACTGCGTGGTGCAGCATTTAGCCAACTGCACATTGTCGGTGGCGGCTGCCAGAACACCTTACTGAACCAGCTGTGCGCGGATGCCTGCGGGATTCGCGTGATGTCCGGGCCGATTGAGGCATCCACACTCGGCAATATTGGCATCCAGCTGATGACGCTGGACGAGCTGAACAACGTCGATGATTTCCGTCAGGTGGTGCGCGCCAACTATGACCTGACCACATTTATTCCCAATCCTGAAAGTGAAATTGCCCGCTACCAGGCGCAGTTTCAATCACTACGACAGACAAAGGAGCTTTGCGCATGACCACTCAACTTGAACAAGCCTGGGAACTGGCAAAACTGCGCTTCGCCGCGGTAGGCATTGATGTCGAGGCGGCCTTACGCCAGCTCGATCGTTTGCCGGTCTCCATGCACTGCTGGCAGGGCGATGATGTCGCCGGTTTCGAAAACCCGGAAGGCTCGCTCACTGGCGGTATTCAGGCTACCGGTAACTATCCGGGTAAAGCGCGTAACGCCACCGAACTGCGGGCCGATCTGGAGCAGGCGCTGAGCCTGATCCCTGGTCCAAAACGTCTGAATTTGCACGCGATCTATCTGGAATCGGATACACCGGTTGCCCGCGACCAAATCAAACCCGAACACTTTAAAAACTGGGTAGAGTGGGCGAAAGCGAACCAGTTAGGGCTGGATTTCAACCCGTCCTGCTTCTCTCACCCGCTGAGCGCCGACGGCTTCACGCTGGCCCACGCCGATGACACCATTCGCCAGTTCTGGATCGATCACTGCAAAGCCAGCCGTCGCGTCTCGGCGTATTTTGGCGAGCAGTTGGGCACACCATCGGTGATGAACATCTGGATCCCGGATGGCATGAAAGACATCACTGTTGACCGTTTAGCACCGCGCCAGCGTCTGCTGGACGCACTGGACGAAGTGATCAGCGAGAAACTCGACCCGGCGCACCATATCGATGCCGTCGAAAGCAAGCTGTTTGGCATCGGTGCGGAAAGCTATACCGTGGGCTCTAACGAGTTCTACATGGGTTACGCCACCAGCCGCCAGACCGCGCTGTGTCTGGATGCGGGTCACTTCCATCCGACAGAAGTAATTTCCGACAAAATCTCCGCCGCCATGCTGTATGTACCGCGCCTGCTGTTGCACGTCAGCCGTCCGGTGCGCTGGGACAGCGATCACGTGGTGCTGCTGGATGATGAAACTCAGGCGATTGCCAGCGAGATCGTTCGCCACAACCTGTTTGACCGCGTACACATTGGCCTCGACTTCTTCGACGCCTCCATTAACCGCATCGCCGCGTGGGTGATCGGCACCCGCAATATGAAAAAAGCCCTGCTGCGCGCGCTGTTAGAACCCACTGAGCAACTGCGTCAGCTCGAAGCCAGCGGCGACTACACCGCACGCCTGGCCCTGCTGGAAGAGCAAAAATCGCTGCCGTGGCAGGCCGTCTGGGAGATGTATTGCCTGCGCCACGACACGCCTGCGGGCAGCCAGTGGCTGGATAGCGTGCGCGCTTATGAAAAAGAGATTTTGAGCAAACGTAGCTAACCGTGACGCCAGGCTTGTAGGCCGGATAAGACGCCCCGCGTCGCCATCCGGCAATAAATGAAACACGATTGCCGGGTGGCGCTTCGCTTATCCGGCCTACGTAAGACCCGATAACGTTCGGGCAATAAACAGGAACACCGAACATGCAAAAAATTACTACTTCCTGGTTCGTCCAGGGGATGATCAAAGCCACTTCTGATGCGTGGCTGAAAGGCTGGGACGAGCGTAACGGCGGCAACCTGACGCTGCGTCTTGATGAAGCAGATATCGCGCCATTTAGCGCCGATTTCCACGAAAAACCACGCTATATTGCGCTAAGCCAGCCGATGCCGCTGCTGGCAAACACGCCGTTTATCGTCACCGGTTCCGGTAAATTTTTCCGTAACGTCCAGCTCGATCCCGCGGCAAATTTGGGCGTGGTAAAAGTAGACAGCGACGGTGCGGGCTACCACATCCTCTGGGGCCTGACCCACGAGGCCGTACCGACCTCTGAACTGCCGGCTCACTTCCTCTCTCACTGCGAACGCATTAAAGCGACGAACGGTAAAGACCGCGTGATCATGCACTGCCATGCCACCAACCTGATCGCTCTGACCTACGTACTGGAAAACAACACAGCGCTGATTACCCGCAAGTTGTGGGAAGGCAGCACCGAGTGCCTGGTGGTGTTCCCGGATGGCGTTGGCATTCTGCCGTGGATGGTGCCGGGTACAGATGAAATCGGCCAGGCAACCGCCGAGGAAATGCAGAAACACTCGCTGGTACTGTGGCCGTTCCACGGCGTGTTCGGCAGCGGACCTACCCTCGACGAAGCGTTCGGTTTGATAGATACCGCAGAGAAATCTGCCGAAGTTTTAGTCAAAATCTTTTCGATGGGCGGTATGAAGCAGACCATCTCACGTGAAGAGCTGGTCGCACTTGGTAAACGTTTTGGTGTGACACCGCTGGCAAGCGCCATAGAGCTGTACTGATACCTCCCAACGCAACGCCGGATGCGGCTTCATCTTATCCGGCCTACAGGATTTTATTATTAAGGAGAATAGTGATGAGCTTTATGTTGGCACTACCAAAAATTAGCCTGCATGGCGCCGGCGCGATTGCCGATATGGTGAATCTCGTGGCGAATAAACAATGGGGCAAAGCGCTGATCGTCACCGATGGGCAACTGGTGAAACTGGGCCTGCTGGATAGCCTGTTTGCCGCGCTGGATAAACATCAAATGTCTTACCACCTGTTTGATGAAGTATTCCCGAACCCGACAGAAGAGCTAGTGCAGCAAGGTTTTGCGGCCTATCAGAACGCAGAATGTGACTACATCATCGCCTTCGGTGGCGGCAGCCCGATCGATACCGCCAAAGCGGTGAAAATCCTGACAGCCAACCCTGGTCCTTCTACCGCTTATTCCGGCGTGGGCAAAGTGAAAAATGCGGGCGTCCCGCTGGTCGCCATCAATACTACCGCCGGTACGGCAGCAGAGATGACCAGCAACGCGGTCATTATCGACTCAGCCCGTAAGGTCAAAGAGGTGATCATCGACCCGAATATCATCCCGGATATCGCCGTGGATGATGCCAGCGTCATGCTGGAAATCCCGGCCTCCGTAACCGCCGCAACCGGTATGGACGCCCTGACCCACGCGGTGGAAGCCTATGTTTCCGTTGGCGCGCATCCGCTCACCGACGCTAACGCGCTGGAAGCGATTCGCCTGATCAACCTGTGGCTACCAAAAGCGGTCGACGACGGTCATAACCTCGAAGCTCGTGAGCAAATGGCGTTTGGTCAGTACCTGGCGGGGATGGCATTCAACAGCGCCGGTCTGGGTCTGGTGCATGCGCTGGCTCACCAGCCGGGCGCAACCCATAATCTGCCGCACGGCGTCTGCAACGCCATCCTGCTGCCGGTAATCGAAAACTTTAACCGCCCGAACGCCGTGGCGCGCTTTGCCCGCGTGGCGCAGGCGATGGGCGTCGATACCCGTGACAAGAGCGATGAAGCGGCAAGTATGGAGGCCATCAACGCAATTCGTGCACTCAGCAAGCGTGTCGGTATTCCTGCGGGCTTTAGCTCCCTTGGCGTGACGAAAGAGGATATTGAAGGCTGGCTGGATAAAGCGTTGGCCGATCCGTGTGCGCCGTGCAACCCGCGCACCGCCAGCCGCGACGAGGTCCGCGAGCTGTATCTGGAGGCGTTATGATCCGCAAAGCCTTTGTGATGCAGGTGAATGCCGACGCGCACGTTGAATACCAGCGCCGTCATAATCCCATCTGGCCAGAACTGGAAGCGGTGCTGAAAGAGCACGGCGCCCATCACTACGCGATTTATCTCGATCAGGCGCGCAATCTGCTGTTCGCCACCGTTGAGATTGAGTCCGAAGAACGCTGGAATGCCGTTGCCAGCACCGACGTTTGCCAACGTTGGTGGAAGCATATGCGTGACGTAATGCCAGCAAACCCGGACAACAGCCCGGTTAGCGCAGAGCTAAAAGAAGTGTTTTATTTGCAGTAGTCTTGTAGGCCGGATAAGGCGCTAACGCGCCGCATCCGGTACAACGCAACAAAACCGTTAGTTTTGCTCAGAAACCAGAATCGCCTGGGTGTCAGGCTCCAGCGCTTTAAAAATATGCGCCCGATCGGCGGGGTAACAAATATAGTCCCCCTCGCCTAACTCCTCCGGCGCTTCCGTCAATCCTACCATTGCCTTACCCTGCGTCACGATGATGTGTTCAACCGATCCCGGAGGATGCGGCTGTGAAATCCGATCCGCGCCCGGCTGCGTCAGCAGCAGATAGATATCCCGCCGCGCCCCCGGTGGACAGGCGGCCAGTAAAATGGCCTGATAGTGGGCCTGTTCAGCCACCACTTTTGTCCCTTCGCCACGGCGAATCACCTGCGTTTTTTGTTCCTGCGGCTCCAGCAGGCGAGCAAAGGGAATATCTAACGCCACACACAGCGACCAGAGCGTTTCCAGGCTAGGATTGCCATTGCCCGCTTCCAATTGCGAGAGTGTCGATTTTGCAATCCCTGCGCGACGGGCAATCTCTGCCAATGACAAACCGGTGCGCTGACGTTCACGCACAAGGCTTTTCGCGATCATACTGATGGGCTGGGTCATTCACGACTCCATGTTCTTTATATCGAACGAATCGTTCGACTTGTAATATTAACTGGTCGCGTTCATTATAATGGAAATTCGTTCGATATGGCTAAAACGGTATGAAACATTATTTTTCCAGTCTCAAAGGCGACACGATAAAAGCAATATTTTTAGTCTGTCTGGCCGTCGGCGTAGTCGGCATGTCATACGGCTCGCTGGCGATGGCCTACGGCTTCCCGCTGTGGGTACCGTTTGTGCTTTCGATTACGGTACTGGCGGGTGCGTCCGAGTTTATGTTTATCGGCATCGTCGCCAGCGGCGGTAACCCACTGGCGGCTGCGGCTGCCGGTTTACTGGTCAACGCCCGACACGTGCCGTTTGGCGTCACGGTGCGCGATCTGGTGGGCTCCCGGGCTGCGAGTTTCCTCGGCTGTCATATCATGAACGACGAAAGCGTAGTCTTTGGCCTGTCGCAAAAAACGCCCGAACAACGTAAAGCCGCCTTCTGGCTGTGCGGTCTGGGCGTCGCGATTTTCTGGCCTGTTGGCACACTGATCGGCGCGGGTGTCGGCAAACTGCTCCCCGCCCCGGAAACCATCGGTCTGGATGCCGTCTTCCCTGCAATTTTATTAGCCTTAGTGGTCCCGGCCTTTAAAAACCGCACCACGCTGATTCGCGCCTGTAGCGGTGCCGGGTTGTCGCTTGCCGCCATCCCCTTTGCGCCGGTCGGTTTACCGGTTCTGCTTTCACTGTTTGGCTTACTGACGAGGAAAAAATAATGGGCAACATGACGCTGTTTATCGTCGGTATCGCCATGTTATCTCTGGGAACGTATTTAATGCGTTTAGGAGGAGCGAAGCTTGGGAGTCGTTTAGCGTTCTCGGAACGCTCGCAGGCTCTGCTTTCCGACGCCGCAACGGTATTATTGTTCTCCGTTGCGCTGGCGACCACCTTTTACGAAGGCGAACACTTCGCTGGCATGGCGCGCGTGCTGGGCGTGGCTTTTGCGGTATTTCTCGCCTGGCGCAAGCTGCCGCTAATCGTGGTGATCGTCGCTGCCGCAGTGGTGACCGCATTGCTGCGAATGGCGGGCATAAACTAAAAAAGCGCCTCATGGGCGCTCTTTCGACAGTACTAAGGTATCTTATTTCAGCAGTTCGGCGGTCATGTGCACGCGGTTACCGGTGTATGCCTGAGTGATTTTGTAATCGCTGGCGCCCGCACGTTCAGCCTGAGCGGCGATTTTTGCTTCAGCGCTTTCCAGCGTAGAACCAGTTGCGGTAACTGTCTGAGCAGCGAAAGAACCGAAAGAAGTAGCCAGAGCGATAACTGCGACAAAAGTTTTGATGCTTTTCATGATATAAACCCTTTAACTTAGTTGTTTGAGTAAGGCACCGTGCCTTGATGTGATAAATAATAGCCATCTCATCACACAACTGAAAGCGGAAGGATTTGCCAGTCTTATTCAAATTATTTGAGAGATAAGATGTCACGTAATCAGGAACCACAATGGCTTGCTGGCAGCCGTAGAAAAACGCAACCAGCGGGGAGTTGGTTACTTCGTCAGGGTGAACCACAAAGTAAAATTCATCTTTTACATCATGGTGTGGCTCGTGCGGTTTATCACGCGGACAACGGCGTTGAAAGGGTTAAAGAGTTCTACTTTGCCGGGGAATACTGCTTTCTGTACCTGAACTGGCTAACTAACACGCCTGCCGATTACAGTCTGCAAATGATCGCCGCTGGAGAAACCACTGAAATCCCCCTGGCTTTGCTGGATGCGCCGGAAAATCAGGATATTAAGACCCAGCTACTGGTCCAGCAATTGATCTACAAAGAGAAAAAAGAGCAAATGCTGCTGCTCAATACCCCAGAGCAACGCTACCAGTACGTACAAACGCACTTCCCGGACTGGGAGTCACAGCTCACCCAGCGCGATCTCGCCAACTATATCGGCATTACCCCCGTTAGCCTGTCCCGCATTCGCCAGCGTCTTAACAAAGGTTAACGCCTTACGGTGATGCGTCGATTATTGTCCCGTCACTCTTTAATAGATGGCGACCACAATGAACGCATTTCTTCTCTCTCAGATGCTGGCTGGCATCAGCTTCTTACTGGATATTTCCGCTTTTCATTTTCAACGCCGGGCTATCACTTTAACGCTGCTCACTAGCTCTACTTCTCTGTTAGCTATCCATTTCTATCTTTTGGATCAACACGCTGCGGCTGGGTTAATGATCATTGCCGCATGCCGCTATGCGACGGCCATCGTCACGTTTCACCGCTGGGTGATGTGGGGATTTATGCTAGGATCGCTGCTGTGTAGCGTTTATCTTTGGCAGAATCTGACGAGTATTTTGCCGCTGATGGGAAGCCTGCTGATGACCTTTGCGTCATTTCAAAAACGCAGCGGAAAATTACGGGGATACACTCTGTGCGGCAGCCTGTGTTGGCTGCTGAACAATGTGATTGTTGGCTCGCCAGTTGCCGTAATCATGGAACTGGCGTTTTCAGGCAGTATTCTGGCTGCCTGGTGGCGTCACAGCGCGACCAGACGTTGCGGATGCGTATAGATCGTCGCCCTGCCCGGTTTGCAAAAACCCACCAGCGTCAGGTTACAACGTTCGGCAACTTCCACGGCGAGCGTTGTCGCCGCAGAAACAGCAAACAAGATCTCCACACCGCACATCGCCGACTTCTGCACCATCTCATAACTGGCGCGGCTGGAGACTAATACCGCGCCCTGTTGCCAAGTTTCTCCTTCAATCGCGCGTCGTCCCAGCAATTTATCCAACGCAACATGACGTCCAACATCTTCATGCCCGCCCGCCAGATGACCTGACGGCTTTACCCAGGCAGCTGCGTGCGTGCAACCTGTCAGTTGCCCTACAGGTTGAAAATCATTGAGATGTCGTAAAGCATGATCGAGATTCGCCAGATCGAATGTCTGGGTAAACGGCAGCGGCTGGACCGGCTTGCCAATGTCATTGAGCTGCTCCACGCCACAAACGCCGCAGCCGGTGCGTCCGGCCAGCGCGCGACGGCGCTCCTTCAGCCCCATAAAGCGACGGCTGGACAGCTCAACCTGCACTTCCAATCCATTGCAGGAAGGCACCACGTCCATTCCATAGATATCCTGCGGGGACTCAATAATGCCTTCAGAAAGTGAAAAACCCATCGCGAAGTGCGCAAGATCTTTCGGTGATGCCATCATCACCACGTGCGAAATCCCGTTGTATACCAGCGCAACAGGCACTTCTTCAGCTACCTCATCAGGCTGAGGATGTTGCAAATCCTCGCGTTTCCAGAGGGTCAACTGGCGAGATCCTGTCGAAGATGTCACATTCTTGATGTTTTCTTGAATAATCTTATTCACTTTCTTTTAACCATATTGGAACACGCATACCAACATTGTGGTATTCTTTACAAATCCCTCCTGGACGGAGGGAAATTCACCCAATTCTGGACCTTTGCGGTCCCGTCCGCAAAGAAAAATAACAACCACTTCCCTCGCGATCGCGTTAAAGAAAAGCGAAGGGAACGTGACAATGTCGAAACAAGGAGCGAACCATGCAGGTCAGCAGAAGACAGTTCTTTAAGATCTGTGCTGGCGGTATGGCAGGCACCACGGCAGCGGCACTGGGCTTTGCACCCGGCGTAGCGCTCGCGGAAACACGGCAATATAAATTGCTGCGCACCCGCGAAACCCGTAACACCTGCACTTACTGTTCCGTTGGCTGTGGACTGTTAATGTACAGCCTCGGTGACGGCGCAAAAAACGCCAAAGCATCCATCTTCCATATCGAAGGGGACCCGGATCACCCGGTGAACCGTGGCGCGCTGTGCCCGAAAGGGGCAGGACTTGTGGACTTCATCCACTCCGAAAGCCGCCTGAAATTTCCGGAATATCGCGCACCAGGCTCAGATAAGTGGCAACAGATTAGCTGGGATGAGGCATTTGACCGCATCGCTAAGCTGATGAAAGAAGACCGCGACGCTAACTACGTTGCACAAAACGCTGAAGGCGTAACCGTTAACCGCTGGCTTTCCACCGGGATGCTGTGTGCTTCCGCTTCCAGTAACGAAACCGGCTATCTAACGCAAAAATTCTCCCGCGCGCTCGGTATGCTCGCGGTCGACAACCAGGCACGCGTCTGACACGGACCAACGGTAGCAAGTCTTGCTCCAACATTTGGTCGCGGTGCGATGACCAACCACTGGGTCGACATTAAAAACGCCAACCTCGTTGTGGTGATGGGCGGTAACGCCGCTGAAGCTCACCCTGTCGGATTCCGCTGGGCGATGGAAGCCAAAATTCACAACGGTGCGAAGCTGATTGTTATCGATCCACGCTTTACGCGAACCGCTGCGGTGGCTGACTTCTATGCTCCGATTCGTTCCGGTACTGACATTGCTTTCCTGTCAGGCGTTTTGCTGTACCTGCTGAACAACGAAAAATTCAACCGCGAATACACTGAGGCCTACACCAACGCCAGCCTGATCGTGCGTGAGGATTACGGTTTCGAAGATGGCCTGTTCACCGGCTACGACGCGGACAAACGCAAGTATGACAAAACCAGCTGGAACTACGAGCTGGATGAAAAAGGCTTCGCCAAACGCGATGTCACCCTTCAACACCCGCGCTGCGTGTGGAACCTGCTGAAACAGCACGTCTCCCGCTACACGCCGGACGTCGTAGAAAACATCTGTGGTACGCCAAAGGCCGACTTCCTGAAGGTCTGTGAGTACATCGCAGAAACCAGCGCCAAAGATAAAACCGCGTCGTTCCTGTACGCCCTGGGCTGGACGCAACACTCCGTGGGTGCGCAGAACATCCGTACCATGGCGATGATCCAGTTGCTGCTTGGCAACATGGGGATGGCAGGTGGGGGCGTAAACGCCCTGCGCGGTCACTCCAACATTCAGGGTCTGACCGACTTAGGCCTGCTGTCACAAAGCCTGCCAGGCTATATGACGCTGCCAAGCGAGAAACAGACTGACCTGCAAACTTACCTTGCTGCCAACACGCCAAAGCCGTTGCTGGAAGGTCAGGTGAACTACTGGGGCAACTACCCGAAATTCTTCGTTTCCATGATGAAAGCCTTCTTTGGCGATAAAGCAACAGCGGAAAACAGCTGGGGCTTCGACTGGCTGCCGAAGTGGGATAAAGGGTACGACGTCCTGCAGTACTTCGAGATGATGAACCAGGGCAAAGTGAATGGCTATATCTGCCAGGGCTTTAACCCGGTCGCGTCATTCCCGAATAAAAACAAAGTTGTGGCTTCACTGTCCAAACTGAAGTTCCTGGTCACTATCGACCCGCTCAACACCGAGACCTCCACCTTCTGGCAGAACCACGGTGAGTCGAATGATGTTGACCCGTCGAAAATCCAGACCGAAGTATTCCGTCTGCCGTCCACCTGCTTCGCCGAAGAGAACGGTTCTATCGTTAACTCCGGTCGCTGGCTGCAGTGGCACTGGAAAGGCGCGGATGCCCCGGGGATTGCCGTTACCGATGGCGAAATCCTCGCCGGTATCTTCCTGCGTCTGCGCAAGATGTATGCCGAGCAAGGTGGCGCGAACCCGGAACAGGTGCTGAACATGACCTGGAACTACTCCACCCCGCACGAACCGGCTTCGGAAGAAGTGGCGATGGAGAGTAACGGTAAAGCGCTGGCCGACATTACCGACCCGGCAACCGGTGCGGTTATCGTCAAGAAAGGCCAACAGCTTAGCTCGTTCGCCCAACTGCGTGACGACGGCACGACTTCCAGCGGCTGCTGGATTTTTGCCGGTAGCTGGACGCCGGAAGGCAACCAGATGGCACGTCGCGATAACGCCGATCCGTCAGGTCTTGGCAATACGCTGGGCTGGGCATGGGCGTGGCCGCTCAACCGACGCATTCTGTATAACCGCGCCTCCGCTGACCCGCAGGGGAATCCGTGGGATCCAAAACGCCAGATCCTGAAATGGGATGGGGCGAAGTGGAGCGGGATGGATATTCCGGACTACAGTGCCGCCGCACCTGGCAGCAACGTTGGGCCGTTCATCATGCAGCCGGAAGGGATGGGACGCCTGTTTGCTATCGATAAGATGGCGGAAGGTCCATTCCCGGAACACTACGAGCCGTTTGAAACGCCGCTGGGGACTAACCCGCTGCACCCGAACGTTATCTCTAACCCTGCCGCGCGCATCTTTAAAGGTGACGCGGAAGCACTGGGTAAAGCAGATAAGTTCCCGTACGTCGGTACGACCTACCGTCTGACTGAGCACTTCCACTACTGGACCAAGCATGCACTGCTGAATGCCATCGCTCAGCCGGAACAGTTTGTGGAAATTGGCGAGAAGCTGGCGAATAAGCTCGGTATCTCCCACGGCGATACCGTCAAAGTCTCTTCTAACCGCGGCTACATTAAGGCCAAGGCGGTGGTGACCAAACGTATTCGCACGCTGAAGGCCAACGGTCAGGATATCGACACTATCGGTATTCCAATTCACTGGGGCTACGAAGGTGTGGCGAAAAAAGGCTTTATCGCTAACACGTTAACGCCATTCGTCGGTGATGCGAACACGCAGACGCCGGAATTTAAGTCCTTCCTCGTGAACGTGGAAAAGGTGTAACGGAGACGACCTATGGCTTATCAATCACAAGACATCATTCGTCGTTCCGCCACTAACGGTTTCACACCCGCGCCTCAGGCGCGGGACCATCAGGAAGAAGTGGCGAAGCTTATCGACGTCACCACCTGTATCGGCTGTAAAGCGTGTCAGGTGGCGTGTTCTGAATGGAACGACATCCGTGATGAAGTGGGCAACAACGTTGGGGTGTACGACAACCCGGCTGATTTGACCGCGAAATCCTGGACGGTGATGCGCTTCTCAGAAGTGGAACAGAACGACAAACTAGAGTGGCTTATCCGCAAGGATGGCTGTATGCACTGCGCCGATCCGGGCTGTCTGAAGGCGTGCCCGGCTGAAGGTGCAATCATTCAGTATGCCAACGGTATCGTCGACTTCCAGTCTGAGCAGTGCATCGGCTGTGGGTACTGCATCGCGGGCTGCCCGTTCGACGTACCGCGCCTCAATCCGGAAGACAACCGCGTCTACAAATGTACGCTGTGCGTTGACCGTGTGGTGGTCGGGCAAGAACCGGCCTGCGTGAAAACCTGCCCAACCGGCGCCATTCATTTCGGCACCAAAGAGTCGATGAAAACGCTGGCCGGCGAGCGCGTGTCGGAGCTGAAAACGCGTGGTTACGACAACGCGGGTCTGTACGATCCGGCAGGCGTTGGCGGTACGCACGTAATGTACGTATTACACCATGCCGACAAGCCGAATCTGTATCACGGTCTGCCGGAGAACCCGGAAATCAGCGCTACCGTGAAATTCTGGAAAGGCATCTGGAAACCTCTCGCAGCCGTCGGCTTTGCAGCGACATTTGCGGCCAGTATCTTCCACTACGTCGGTGTCGGCCCGAACCGTGCGGAAGAGGAAGAAGACAACCTGCATGAAGAAAAAGACGAGGTGCGCAAATGAAACGACGTGACACCATCGTGCGCTACACGGCGCCGGAACGCATCAACCACTGGATCACCGCCTTCTGCTTCATTTTGGCAGCGGTGAGCGGGATGGGCTTTCTCTTCCCGTCCTTTAACTGGCTGATGCACATCATGGGCACTCCGCAACTGGCGCGAATTGTGCACCCGTTTGTCGGCGTGATCATGTTTGCCTCGTTTATCATCATGTTTTTCCGTTACTGGCACCACAATCTAATCAATCGGGATGATATCTTTTGGGCGAAGAATATTCGTAAGATTGTCGTCAACGAGGAAGTAGGTGACACGGGACGTTATAACTTCGGCCAGAAATGCGTATTCTGGGCGGCGATTATCTTCCTGGTCCTGTTGCTAGTGAGCGGAGTGGTCATCTGGCGTCCGTATTTTGCGCCTGCTTTCTCAATCCCGGTGATCCGATTCGCGTTAATGCTGCATTCATTTGCCGCAGTAGCGTTAATTGTGGTTATCATGGTGCACATTTACGCCGCCCTTTGGGTGAAAGGCACCATTACCGCGATGGTGGAAGGATGGGTTACCAGTTCATGGGCGAAGAAACATCACCCGCGCTGGTACCGTGAAGTCCGCCAGAAACAGGAAAAATCATCTGAATGAGTATTCGCATAATCCCGCAAGATGAGCTGGAGAAGAGCGAGAAACGCACGGCGGATATGATTCCGCCGTTATTATTCCCCAGGCTCAAAAATTTGTATAACCGCCGTGCTGAGCGCCTGCGCGAGCTGGCCGAGAACAACCCGCTGGGCGACTACCTGCGCTTTGCCGCACTGATCGCCCACGCGCAGGAAGTTGTGCTGTACGACCATCCGCTGCAGATGGATCTGACCGCTCGCATCAAAGAAGCGAACGATCAGGGCAAACCGCCGCTGGATATCCACGTTCTGCCACGCGACAAGCACTGGCAAAAACTGCTGCAGTCGTTAATTGCTGAGCTGAAGCCAGAAATGAGCGGCCCTGCGCTTGCCGTGATCGAAAATCTGGAAAAAGCTTCAGAGCAGGAGCTGGAGCTGATGGCCAGCGCGCTGTTTGCCTCTGATTTCGCCTCCGTCAGCAGCGATAAAGCGCCGTTCATTTGGGCTGCCCTGTCGCTCTACTGGGCGCAGATGGCAAGCCTGATCCCCGGCAAAGCCCGTGCGGAATACGGTGAGCAGCGTCAGTACTGCCCGGTGTGTGGTTCAATGCCGGTCTCCAGCATGGTGCAAATCGGTACTACTCAGGGGCTGCGCTATCTGCACTGCAACCTCTGCGAAACCGAGTGGCACGTGGTGCGTGTGAAGTGCAGCAACTGCGAGCAAAGCCGTGATTTGAACTACTGGTCGCTGGATAACGAACAAGCGGCAATTAAAGCTGAAAGCTGCGGCGACTGTGGGACTTACCTGAAGATTCTCTATCAGGAAAAAGACCCTAAAGTTGAAGCCGTGGCTGACGATCTCGCTTCACTGATGCTGGACGCGCACATGGAGCAAGAGGGCTTTGCCCGAAGCTCCATCAACCCGTTCCTGTTCCCGGGTGAAGGGGAGTAAGTTTTAAGATCCTCCCCCGGCAATTGAACCAGACTGCCGGGGATTATCTTAGCGCCTGAATGACATGTTTTGGATCATTGGCAATGGCACGTAACAACGCTTTTGCTGGACCGGTCGGTGAACGACGCCCCTGCTCCCAATTTCGCAACGTATCTACGCTTACCGATATCAAATCTGCGAAACGAGTCTGGGATAATCCTGAAGACTGGCGGATTTCCTTTATTTTCATGGCGTCAATATGAAAGGTGCGAGAAGGCTGCCGCGTTCCTTCAGCGATCTCATTCATCTGAATCATACTTTGAGTTAATCGCTCAAATAGTGCCTTATCCATTTACCACCCCTCATTCAACATACGCAGCAGCACTTTTTCTTGTGGAGTCAGATCATCCTTGATCCCTTTCTGATAAATCAGCAGCAATCGAATTTGTGATTTTCTGATTTGATGAAAGTAGATAATCCTCACACCGCTACGTTTTCCTTTCCCTCGCGCTCTCCAGCGAACCTTTCTCAGGCCCCCTGTATCTTGTATCAGATCGCCACAATCAGGCTGAATCGCAAGGAATATCTGTAATCTACGGTATTCATCATCATCCAGTAATTTTTTGACGTCTTCAGTGAAGATTTCCGTTTCTATGAATAGCATTTTTAGTACGCCATTGGACTATATTAATAGAAATTAACTATACGTCAATGGCGTATAGTACATTTTCCTTACAATACAGAATTCAAACAGCAGAAACCAATGACGGTATTTAATCTGCGAGCAGCTTTCCAGAACCATAACCCCCCCCATTTTTCCCATTTTCATTCTTAGTTATCCAGGTTATAAACCTGTATATCCATACAGATAAGGGGATGTGAAAATGGCACTGGAAAGCGGGATTGCACAGCTGGTTGAGGCATTTATCGCGGCGGGACGCCCTTCTTCGCGTGAGCAGAATATTGATGACCGGAGAGCAGGCTATATCGCCAGCACGGTCCTGGCCGGAGACACTGAAACCCGCGTACAGGTTGAAGATATTGAACTCGATGCCATGATGTTTCGCGTTGTTTCGCCGCGGGGCAGCACGGGAAATCTCCCCTGCGTTATCTATTATCACGGTGGCTGCTTTGTCAGCGGTGGATTTGCCACACATGATAACCAGTTAAGGCAACTCGCCTGGTACAGCGGCTGTCGGGTCATTGCGGTGCAGTATCGCCTCGCACCAGAGCACATCTTCCCGGCAGCACATAACGATGCTGAAACCGGGGCCAACATTATCTGGAAGTATGCCCAGAAACTGGGAGTAGACCGGGACAACATTACGCTTGCTGGCGACAGCGCGGGTGGACACTTGACGCTGGTTACCGCACTACGCCTGAAAGCTACCAGGCAATGGCAACCTGCGCAGCTTATGCTGATCTACCCGATGCTGGACGCAACCGCCAGCTTTGCGAGCTATGTCCACAATGGACAGGATTACATTATCACCCGCGACACGCTGCTGTCGGGCTACGAGATGTATATGCCGCAAACCGATCCACTGCATCCCGAAGCCAGCCCGCTCTGGCGTGAAGACTTCAACGGTTTACCGCCCACACACATCATTACAGCTGAATTCGACCCATTGCGAGATGAGGGTGAGGCCCTGTATCAAAAGTTCCAGGAACAGGGCGTGGAGTGCACTTGCCAACGCTATCTCGGCGTTATCCACGGATTTTTCCAGCTAGCAGGAGTGAGTCAGGCGGCACGAAACGTTATGCGGGATGTTGCCTGGCGCGTCATAAATCCTGAAGCAGGAAGACATGCTTAATTAATGTTTTGTTTTCATCTTGAAAACTTGATTGCTTTGCATTATTTTGTTTTCAGGTTGAAAACCTTGTAATGGAACTACACCGTGCATGTTATCAGCCGAAAACCATTCAATGAGGCGATGCTCATGTATCCAAACCATGAGCTTGCTCTTGCTGACTTGCTGAATGTTCTGGAGAAAAAGACATTCACCAGGCCTGAGGAGATGAAGCAGTACATACATTCACTGGATAATTTTAAGTACAGAGATAAATGGTGGGTGATTGATGTTTCTGGCAACAGCCTGAGACTCATTTCCTACATAGATTTCAGGTCACATAAGATATTTGTGAAACATATCGTTTCCCATGCCGAATATGACAAACTGACAGCATATTATCGGGGTAATAAAGAATGAGAACTCATCGTCAGATGGATGCAACCAGCGCAAAAAAGATCGTAGATACCTTCAGCGATGCGGTAAAAACCATCCCACTGTTGGGGGAAGACCAAAATGACACTGAGTATCGCAGGGCACTAGCGCTAGTGGAGTTTCTGGTCGACCAGAACGATCTCGAAAACCCACTATTTGAATTGCTCTGTGCCCGGATCAGTGAATATGAAAAACATGCGCCGGAATTCAAAGCACTCAACCAACACCTGGAGAAAACTCCCTCTGGCGTTTCAGTATTGCGAACGCTCATGGATCAATATGGTCTCAAAGCAGCAGATCTTGCCAACGAACTTGGTTCAAAATCGAACGTCAGCAACATCTTAAATGGTCGCAGAGCCCTGACTGTAAGTCACATTAAAGCACTTGCTGAACGCTTTAACCTTCCGGCGGACGCTTTCATTGAGTAGATGATTACATCCTCTGACCTACTCTTCCTCGTTCCCGCCTTCTTCATATGCGCCAAACGGTTTTGCGGGTAGCACAATGTAGGTACCTTCAAACACCACGCCCGGCGTGTCATCGCCAAACACCCCAACCTGCATCTGAACGCGCGCCTTGCGACCTCTTGCCAGACGGTCCAGGTCACCGCTCAGCGAGCCCAGATCGGCGATAGCGGTAGGTTTCCCGGTGATCGGCCTGCTGTATCGGATATGTGCGTCGGCAAGGATTATCGTCCCGCCCAGATGACGCTCACGCAGCATCAGCCAGATAAGTCCCCAGCCCGTTAGCGTCGCCAGGGAAAACAGACTCCCGGCAAACAGAGTATGGTGCGGGTTCTGATTGCCCGTCTCGGGCATCGTGGTGATAAACTTCTGCCCGGTATATTGCTGAATGCGCACACCCATTTTCTCACTCAATGGAATATGTTCGTACCAGGCTTGCTGTAGCTGTCCGCACCAGTCCCCGCGATGGAGAATATCGTCCAGCGTCGCAATAGGCTTAATCATCAAAAAGTGACGCACCGGCGTGGTTTGCGGCGTGGTGATTTCTCCCTGGCTCACAAATCCCAGTTTGGCGAAAAATTCGACCGCATCTTCACGGGCACTACAGGTTACGCGTTTGACTCCTTCCTGACGCGCCACAGACTCCAGGGTCATCGCCATCAGCGTGCCCAACCCTTTCTCCTGCACGGAAGGGTCAACGGCCATAAAGCGTATGGAGGCTTCGTTATCCGCATTGATATACAGTCGGCCAACTGCGACCAGATTTCCCTCTTCGTCCACCACCATCTGGTGATGCGCCATCGCATCCCAGGCATCCCGTTCGGAGCCTTTAGGCTGGTGCAAAGGTTTACGCAGCATCTCCCAGCGAAACTGGTAGTAACGCTCCAATTCTTCTTCTGTTTGCGGTACTCGAAGGTGATACATAGTCGTATTCTCTCTTGTTGTCCGCGGCCACACCGGTAGCTGGTTCATACTTGTAACCAGAACGTCACGGGGCCATCATTAACCAGTGAAACCTGCATATCCGCAGCGAATCGGCCGGTTTGCGTATTCATTTCTTGTTGGCGGCAACGCTCAACAAAGTACTCATACAGCGCTTCAGCGCGATCGGGAGCAGCCCCTTTTGAAAACCCCGGGCGCATGCCGCGTTCGGTATCTGCCGCTAGCGTGAACTGTGAAACCACCAGTACACTCCCCCCTGACTGCTGCACGTTAAGGTTCATTTTGCCTTCGGCATCGCTAAAGATTCGATAGCCGAGTACGCGCTCGCACAGGCGGTTCGCTTTCTGTTCGTCATCATCCCTTTCGACACCTAACAGGACCAAAAGTCCTGGGCCAATTTCACCCGTCACCTCGCCCTCCACGGTGACGCTGGCACGGGTTACGCGCTGAATTAATGCAATCATGGTTGCTCTGCTTCTTCTTTTTCTGCGGCTTGTTTAAGTTTGCGGTATTCCCCGAGAGTGACAGTTATTTCCGCGCCTAGCAAGACGATACACCAGGTCCAGTATACCCAGACGAATAAAATGGGGATCACCGCCAGAACACCATAAATGAGCTGATAAGACGGGAACATCGTGATATAGAGCGCAAATCCTTTCTTTCCGGTTTCGAACAACACCGCGGCCACAAAGGCACCGATAACCGCATCACGGTTAGGTACACGCGTAGTCGGTACGATGCTGTAAAGCAGCCAAAACGAGAGCCAGGAAAGCACCAGCGGGAAAATACGCAGAACGTTATCAATCACCGTGTTGAGATCGCTGGCCCAGCGCAATGACAACAGATAAGAGCTGATCGCCAGACTGGCCCCCGCCAACAGCGGCCCCAACGTTAAAATCATCCAGTAAACGGCGAAAGAGTAAACTTTAGGCCGGGTACGCTTGCTGCGCCAGATAGTATTCAGGGCGTTATCAATGGAATACATCAGTAATAACGCTGTCACAATCAGCCCACACGCCCCAACGGCCGTCATTTTGTTCGAGTTGGCGACGAACTGTTCGATATAACGCTGAATGACATCTCCCGTCGCCGGGATAAAGTTTGCGAAAATGAAATGACGTAGCTGGACACTGACGTCAGAAAACATCGGAAATGCGGCGAAAAGAGCAAAAACTACGGCAATAAGCGGCACTAATGAGAGCAATGAGACATAGGCAAGATTCCCTGCCAGCGTCGTCATGTTGTCCTCATCAATCCGCTGCCATAGTAGCTTAAGCCAGGCCCGAACAGGACGCGTATGGTGCCTGGCTTGTTGCTGAACATTTTTTAGCATAGCAACTTCGCGAAATAGTCCGGAATGGTCGTTTTATCGACAACCTGGATGCTGGTAATCCCTAACCGATTAGCCCCTTCAATATTATCGGCGTTGTCGTCAAAAAAGACCGCCTCATGCGCAGAAAAACCTTCAGACTGCAGGACATGCTGGTAAATCCGCGCTTCCGGTTTACGCATGCCCAGATCCTGGGAAAGGTAAATATGGTCAGCAGCCTGACGGATTTCGGGGTATTCGTCCGGCCAAAACGTCGTATGCAGACGGTTAGTATTCGACAAGACGACCACCCGATGTCCCTGCTCACGCAGCTTTTGCATGACGTCGATGACTTCAGGACGCAAGGCAACAAAAACGGCCTGCCAGCCATGGGAGAACTGCTCATAGCTTAACGGTAGCGCCATGTCATGACATATCGCCTCGGCAAAGGCTTCATCCGTTATTTCACCTCGCTCGTGCTGGTGAAAAGCCTCTCCCATGGTGAAACTTTGCTTTAACGAAGCCAACGGTACACGGCTCAGATCGCTCCAAGTACCTAACACGCGATTGAAGTCGATATCGACAATCACATTACCCAAATCAAAGATATAGAGCATGCCCTTCTCCTTATTCGCCGTGGATGAATAACTGTAGCGGGAAAGGAGAAGTTTGACTATGCGTCCCTATCGGGATTATTGGCTAAGCCATCAGAATTCCTGTGTAAATTGCCAGCGCGACTCAATCACCAACGGAAGACCTGCACTGACAAACTGCGGTGTCCTATTTATCGCATTTGGCGCCTGAGTAAGCGGATTGACACATGTTGCGTCGGGCTGTTTGTCAAAGATAACCAGACTTTGCGCACTCGATGTCATCGTCATACTTAGCTTACCAGGCCACTGTAATCTGACATTGAGACCATCATTAAAACCAAAGCAGTCATCCCATGGACCTGATTGTGGAGGGATTTTATTACCGGTTGGTAACTCATTACTCCCAGCTTCTTCCTGCCAGTCGGCCTTAAAACGTACCAGTAATTCATCTTCTTCATTCTGCGGGCCCAGTTGTTTTGCAAACCAGGGGTGCCATCCAGCAGATGCCGGAAAAGTTTCAGACATGGTGTGAATTTCCAGTCGCAGAATTAACGCATCGTCTTCAAGAGTCAACGTCTGCAGGACCTCTCCTTGCCAGGGCCAAGGAGCGCCTAGTGGCATGCGCAGTTTCAAGGTATCCGCTTTATGTTCGATAATTTCCCATGATGAATAACAGGCCATACCATGTAGAGCATGAGGCGGTTTGTTAGCAGGTAATACGTACTGTTTCTCCCCCACGGTCAATGTTGCATCGCCAAGGCGGCCTGCCCAAGGAACCATAGGAAAGCAGCCATACTGAAATGCTTTACGCTGTGGCTCCCATTGACGCAACACTTCAAAACCAAACGCCTGAAGCGAGGTGATTCTGGCACCATCGCGCGGAAAAATTTGCAGACGTAGATGTCCTTTTTCCAGAAAAATAGGTTGACCGATCGGTCCCGGCCAGGCGGTATCAAAAGCACGTTGTAATGCTTGGTAATGCTCAGTATTCAATTCATTGTTCATGTTATCGCTCTCTGATATTTCGGTAAGAAGTTAAATGTTATTAGCGTCATTTTTATTGTCTGAATGTGGCTCGATAAGCCAGACGCAAATGAATGAAAGTATTGAGATAACAAACAGAAACAGTGCTACATACCACGGTTTCCCGCCTCCCAGCGCCAACAAGCTGGAGGCAATTAGCGGGCTTAACCCACCCAGAATTGCTGAGAACTGATAGGCAAATGAAAGACCTGTATAGCGCACTCGTGTTCCGAACATACGGGTAAATAAGGTGGGCTGTACTGCAAACATCATCGTTGGCCCCAGGTTATAGCCAAGGATCATGCAGCACCAGATGATAAGTGTGCTTTTCGTATCCAGCAGCAGGAAGAATGGGAATGCAAAAAGGATGCAAAAACCAGCGCCAAATAAATACATCTTCCGTTGTCCAACGCGGTCAGAGATCCAACCAATTAATGGACAACACACAATGCCAATTGCTGAGGCGATTAGCATGCCGTTGAGTGGAATATCCCTTGATAATGCCAACTGGCTGGCAATATAGACAATACCAAAGGCATTAATGATGTTCGACGAAACGCTCTCCGCCAGCCTGGCCCCTAGCGCCAACAGAATATTACGTGGATGCTTACGGAAAAGTTCAATCAACGGTGGTGCTGATTGCTCCTGTGAGACAGCTGTTTTTTGTTTTTTAAAATCCAGTGTTTCCTCAGTATGTAACCGTATGAACATCCCAACAATTAACATGATGGCAGATAGCCAAAAAGGGATACGCCATCCCCAGGCCAGAAACTCTTCCTGGGTCAGGAAGTGATTGCATAATGCAAACACCCCTGTCGCCAGCATAATCCCAACTGAGGCTGCCGTTTGTGGGAGCGAACCTAAAAACCCGCGCTTCGCCTCAGGCGCAGATTCAATAGTCATCAATGCAGCCCCGCCATATTCCCCACCCAGACCGAACCCCTGCACCAAGCGCAGAACCATCAATATAATCGGGGCCCAGATGCCAATATCCTGGTAAGTTGGAATGAAACCGATTAAAAACGTTGAGGAACCAACTATCGCTAACGTCCAAATCAACGTTATTTTGCGACCGGCTTTATCGCCAAAGTGGCCAAAAACAATGCCTCCTAGCGGACGTGATAGAAAACCCACACCAAAGGTCGCGAATGCGGCAATTAAACCAATAAAAGGATCGCTATCAGGGAAAAACAGGGGAGCAAAAACTAGCCCTGCTGCCGTTCCGAAAATAAAAAAATCGTACCATTCCAACAACGCGCCAGCGAAACTGCCCATGACAACGCGTCTCATGGCTTTGCCGGATAGCTCTTTCCCTGGTACATGTTCTATTTCAGCCATAATTTTCCTCTCCGGGTCGGCGAGAAATCTGCGTAATAAAATCACTAAAAAAGCGGCGGATTTATACGAAAAAGCGCGTCGACATGTTGCGACGCGCTTGCTTGTTATTTATCCAGTTCAGCCAGTACCTCAGCGTCTTCAGCGTCAACGTTTGCACCAAGTGGTTCCCACTTAATCAACACGCATGTCAGGAAGCCGAGAAAAGGAACAATTGCCAGCCAATAGAACGCTTCTGTCTTTAATGCACCCCACAACATAGGCCAGAAAATAAGTCCGGCAATCGCCCCAGTACGCATAATTGCACGAGCAAATCCTACGCCTGTCGGGCGAATAGATGGCGGGTAAGAAAGTGTGGCAATGGTCATACCCAGGCCGCCCGGGCCCGCTGAATGGAAGAAAATGATTGCGCCCAACAAACCTAAAGAAAGCCATGGGTTGGTGGTTGCTAATGCACCTAAAGCCAGTAATGCAACCGTTACGACGGCGAAACCATACATCGACTGAAGGCGAGTTCCCAAACGCTGGAGGATAAGTGAACCAATCAGTCCACCTGTAATGCCACACAAGGCATTTACTACCGCAGAACCGCTAAGTGCCCCGGTTAATCCACCGCTCAGTATTCCCGCCAAAGTCAGCGGTAAATAAACGCCCACGGCGTTATATTGCCAGGCTTGCATCGTCGCCACAACGCAGCCGAGAATGGTACGTTTGCGATAACGCGAGTTAAATAAAATCCCATAGCCGCCATGAAACTTACTTTCTGTTTTTTCAGTAGAAAAATCATCGCTATTTGGTTTGGCAGCAACGCGAGCATGAACACCATAGCGTTTAGCAAGAATATCGCAGGCTTTATCATAACGTCCGACTCGTGCGGCCCACATTGCAGACTCACCGATGAAGAAATAACGCAGAATCATGATAATGACGGCAAAAATAGCACCAATGAAAATACCATAGCGCCATAATTGCTCTTCCGCGATACCCGACAACAACAGTGGAAGCAGCACAAGATAGACGACCGTAGTTGATACATACCAGGCCATTTGCCAGAGGTTAACCGACGAACCAGTTTTCTTAGATGTTGAGCCGCGTAACTCTGCCACCGCATTTGTTGCCAGCGGAAAATCGATACCCAAGCCAAATCCCATGATCACGCGACACACCAGCACCCACCAGATGTTCGGGGCTATCGCGACAGCTGCAGCACCTATTGTGCACAGGCCCATTCCGATGATAAATGCACGCTTTTGACCAAAGCGGTTAATCACACGGTTCGCCAGTAATCCACCAATCAGGGCGGCGACTAAAACAGAGGCGTTAACCGTCGCCGCCAGCCCTGGTGAAATACCAAATTGCAATGCGATATATTTATTACCAAAACCCACCATCGCCGCCTGATAGGCATCAATTAGAATGCCACCAAGAGCGATAAAAATGACGCCCACACTGGTGTTTACTGCTGAATGTTTATTAACAATATCAATCACGTCTTGGGGACGACCGATCGAGTAAGGTGTAGGACTGGTGATGTGACTCATCGCAGCATCCTTTTTCATTGTTGTAGGATGGCGCTACCCTTAAGCAGCGCCAGACAGAGGGTTACAGCATCAAACCTCAGCAAATTGCAGCATGACTTTTATAGAGTCATTTTGCTGCGCACGTTCAAACGCCTTAGCCGCATCTTCGACAGGGAAGAGATCGGTCACCAGTTCGCTGGTGTCAAACCGTCCATCCGCAAGCCATTCAATCACGGCATCGAAGTCTTCCGGGATATACATGCCGGAATTCAACAAATCGCGTTCGAAGCGCTGCATCATCGGAAGAGGAATTTCACGTGGGCCACTCGGTACCCCCATGCACACTACCGTTCCGCCAGCATAAACATGGGTAAATGCATCATTCAGCGTGGCTTGAGCGGCAACAACATCAATTGCTCCCGTAAAACGAACCTGTGCATCCAATTCCCCCGGAGCCCAAACTTCCGTAGCACCTAGCTTTAACGACAACGCGCGCTTGGCGGCATCAGGTTCGATGACGGTGATCTTTCCCGCGCCCATAATGCGCAATGCTTGAACGATGGATAAACCAATTGTCCCTGCACCAATCACTAATACACTTTCCAATGACGCTTTCGGCATACGGCTCACGCAATGACGCGCGCAAGCTGCGGGTTCAGCAAAAGCCAGTATTTTTAGTGGTAACGAAGCAGGTGCAACATGGCAGTTTCGTGCAGGTACAATGTGCTGCGAGCGGGCAAAACCCGGCGCCCGGAAGCCAGCAACCTGTGGCGGCTCACACAGATTAAAGCGACCCGCTTTACAAGCACGGCACTCCATGCAGGCCATAATTGGGTCGACTACAACATGATCGCCCGGCTTAACATTCGTTACTTCACTGCCCACTTCAGTTACGCGTGCCGCAATTTCATGTCCAGGCACAACCGGAGGTTTTGCAAATGGGTGCCCTCCTTTCAGTACATGCAGGTCAGAGCCACATATTCCATAAAACACCGGAACAATGCGGACTTCTTGCGGTTTAAGTTCCAGGTGCGGCAGCTCAATATATTGGGTGGTCACCTTCCCAATATCAGAAAATAGAACTTGGGTAATCTTATCCATGGTTCTTCTCCAGATTCGTTAAAATGGGTGATTAACGCTGAGAAATCCCTTCATCGACGATTTCAGCCAGGCGTTGTAAGCGTGGAACCGACACATCACGCAACATTGTTTGCGGATCTTGAGCACCAACAACCGATGCCCAAACGGCACGCCCTGCCAGGAATCCGGAAGCTCCACTCTTCATGGCGATACGGACCGCGCGGCCAAAAATATCCGCATCAACACCAGAAGAGAGAATGACCCACGGCATTTTCATTTGTTCATGCAACTTTTGACACGCAGCAAGTAGGGTCTGTTCATCACCTTTGCCACCTAATGGCATTTCAGCTTTATAGAGGTCAGCATCGGTGCAGCCGAGTTCAGCCGCTGCGGCAACGATGGCGCTTTCCCGGTCAAATTCCCAGCCACGACGAGGAGGTCGGACGACCGGCTCAATGATGCTAACCAGCCCTGCGCTACGACAGCGTTGAACAAACTCAGCCACCATAGCCAAACGTTCTTCTGCGGGTTCATCTTCACGCCAGAGCACCAACAACTTCATGGCTTTCGCGCCCATTTCACGGGCTTTATGCGGATCAATCGCTCTGTCAATTTCGACACTATCAACTGGAATACCATTACCCGGAACAAAATGGTCAGCCGCCACAATCAGTCCACATGAATCGGCGACCGCACCTTGAGAGACAATCTGATCGAGACAAAATTGTTTATCTGCCAGAACCGCTGAAGCGTAGGGAGACAGAATTTGTGTTGCTGCAACTTTAAAATCAGTCAATACGCTGTCGGCAACCGGTTTAGGATGTCCAGACGCCGCAAACATCAGGCGCATTGCTTCACGCTGATCAACGGCCAGCATGGCAAATCCACCGCCAGGGCGAGAAATATCTTTCAGCGTGTATGGGGTATTGTGGGAAGACATAATAACTCCTGTAACTGTTTAAAATTTAGAGTGAATCTGGTCGGCCAGCCTGCTGACGAACCTGTAATAACAGCGCACTCCAGTCCTGACGGCCTCGACCGTTCTCGCTGGCACGGGTGTAATAGGTTTCTGCTGCAATGCCCATATTGAGCGGCGCACCGGTCTGACTAGCGACATCGACGGCAATACGCAGGTCTTTCAATGCGAGGTCCACCATGAATGCCGGAGAAAGGTCTCCTTTAAGTACCTTGCCAGGCCAGGTTGTCGTAAAGTGCCCCTTGCCTGCCGCTGTACCGCTCATGACCTTAATGGCCACATCAAGGCTCAAACCCAATGATTCGCAAAGAACAGCGGCTTCCGCTGACAAGGCGTTCAGCGCAATACTCATATAGTTATTGATGAGCTTCACACGGATCCCCATACCGGGACCGCCAGCTTCCACCAGCTCATTTCCCATACACATCAACACAGGGCGAGCACGTTCAACCTGTTCAGGCGTTCCGCCAGCAAGAATCAGCAGCGTGCCGTCAATCGCGTTAACTGACGTTCTGCCCACGGGGGCATCCATCATGCTGATGCCTTTCTCTTTCATCTCATGAATCAATGCATCGGTCTGCAATGGATGAATCGTGGACATGTCAATAACCAGTGCATTGGGGGACTGGCCTTCGCTGACACCATCTTTACCCAGCAAAACTTGCCGAACGATGTCGCCATTTGGCAGCATAGTGATAATGAATTCGGCATCTTTAGCGGCTTCAGCAGGGGTTTGAGCAGCAGTCGCACCTTTTTGTACTAATTCATTGACTGCCTGTTGGTTTACGTCGAACACACGCAAAGCATGTCCCTTTTGCAACAGATTATTAGCCATTGGGCTGCCCATCTGGCCCAAGCCCAAAAATGCAACGGTTGTCATGAATGCTCTCCTGTCTCAGGTTGACAAAATAATTACAATTAAAAATTCGTTTTCGTCTGTTTTTGAGCATATTTGTAATTTATGACTAAAAACAAGACATGTGTCACTAATTTGATCATTTATGTCATTAAAATGATCAAAAGAAGACAAAATCACACAGGACTAACCAAATATGACCAGAATTGCATGTGTTGGAATCACCGTTCAGGACCGTATTTATTCTCTGAACAACCTGCCCGATGGCGGGGGGAAATATCAGTCAAATCAATATCTGGAGACAGGTGGTGGCCCGGCAGCAACGGCAGCTGTCGCCATTGCCCGGCTTGGTATTGACGTTGATTTTATAGGCCGTGTAGGCGATGACAGTTGTGGGAATACTTTGCTTAACGAGCTTCAGAGCTGGGGGGTCAATACGGCGTTCTGCCGGCAATACCCGAACTCCCGCTCATCCCAGTCCGCAATTTTGGTCGATCAGCATGGCGAACGCATCATCGTGAACTATCCAAGCCCGGATCTCGATACGGATGCAAGGTGGCTGGAGTCGATTGATTTTTCCCGTTATGACATCGTTCTGGCCGATGTACGTTGGCATGAAGGAACGTTGAAATCCTTCGAACTGGCACGTGCCGCCGGAGTTCCAACGCTGTTAGATGCCGATATGACACCACAAGATATAACCCCATTGGTGGCGCTGGCCGATCATGCCGTTTTTTCAACTCCAGGTCTGAAGAGAATGACCGGGCAAGATGATGCACAACAGGCACTTAAACTGGCCGCTGAGCAAACCAATGGTAAAGTGTACGTTACGCTTGGTGGCGAAGGGTCACTATGGATCGAAAATGGGCATATGTGTCAACAGACTGCATTTTCTGTCAATGTTGTGGATACAACCGGTGCAGGCGATGTTTTCCATGGTGCAATGGCAGCAGCTCTTGCAGAGCAAATGCCGACTGACCAGGCGATTCGCTTCGCAAGTGCGGTGGCGGCGATGAAATGCACTCAGGCGGGTGGACGAGCCGGAATTCCTAATCGTGCGCAAACCGAATCATTTTTGTCACTTTATGCGTAAAATAGCCAACAATTACGGGGAAGAAGTCCAGGAGTATTCATGAGCATCATTGAAGTCACCGGTAATCCGCGACACGATCAACTTGTTCATTACATTACAGAACGCGGCTATATGAATATCGAAGAGCTCGCACAACTGCTGGACGTTTCCACGCAAACCGTGCGCCGGGATATTCGTAAGTTAAGCGAACAGGGTTTGATCACCAGACATCATGGTGGAGCCGGACGTGTATCCAGCGTCATGAATACCGCCTTTGAACAGCGAGAGTTGTCCCTTACCCAGGAAAAAGAAGCGATAGCGGAAGCGGTTGCTGATTATCTTCCTGAACGCTGTACGGTATTTATTACCATTGGTACAACGGTGGAAGCCGTCGCACGAGCTTTGCTGAACCGCCGAGATCTTCGCATCATTACTAACAGTCTTCGTGTTGCGCAGATCTTATATAAGAATCAAGACCTTGAGGTCATGGTGCCCGGTGGAACTCTACGTGCTCATAATGGCGGTATTGTTGGTCCAGGAGCAGTGAACTTTATCGAAGGATTCAGAGCCGACTATTTGATTACCAGTATTGGTGCCATTGAGGAAGACGGCACACTATTGGAATTTGACGTTAACGAAGCGCTTGTCGCCAAAACGATGATTAAGCATGCACGTAATACGCTGTTAGTTGCTGATCATACTAAGTTTGCCGCCTCAGCCGCTGTATCCATCGGTAATATGCGTAAAATTCGGGCATTTTTTACCGATTCCCAACCACCTAATTCATTCAAGCAATTGCTTGATTTAGAAAATATTGAGCTAGTCATTGCAGAGCAGGAAACAACCTGATCTTTTAGATAAAAAAAAGCCGCTGATAATCAGCGGCTTTTTTGTGCTTATCTGAAAAAGAGTGTTAATTACTCTTCTTTCGCGCCACGCATTGCACGGCGACGATCGTTTTCAGTCAGGTGACGCTTACGGATACGGATAGAGGTTGGGGTAACTTCTACCAGTTCGTCGTCATCGATGAATTCCAGAGCCTGCTCCAGAGTCATCTTAACCGGCGGAACCAGAACCGTTGCTTCGTCAGTACCGGACGCACGCATGTTGGTCAGTTTCTTACCGGTCAGGCAGTTTACAGTCAGGTCGTTAGAACGGCTGTGAATACCGATGATCTGGCCTTCGTAAACTTCAGCACCGTGACCCAGGAACAGCTTACCGCGGTCCTGCAGGCTGAACAGTGCGAACGCAACTGCTTTACCCTGGCCGTTGGAGATCAGTACGCCGTTCTGACGCTGACCCACATCACCCGCACGAACGTCGTCGTAGTGGCTGAAGGTGGAGTACAGCAGACCGGTACCGGAAGTCATGGTCATGAATTCTGAACGGAAGCCGATCAGACCACGGCTTGGGATCACGTAGTCAAGACGTACGCGGCCTTTGCCATCTGGATTCATGTTTTTCAGGTCGCCTTTACGCTCACCCAGAGCCTGCATCACAGAACCCTGATGCTGCTCTTCAACGTCCAGCGTTACGTTTTCGAACGGCTCTTGTTTACGGCCGTCGATTTCGCGGAAGATTACTTTCGGACGGGAAACCGCCATTTCGAAACCTTCACGACGCATGTTTTCGATCAGAACAGACAGGTGCAGTTCACCACGACCGGATACACGGAACGCATCCGCATCTTCGGTTTCTTCAACGCGCAGCGCAACGTTGTGCACCAGCTCTTTGTTCAGGCGGTCAAGGATCTGACGAGAGGTAACATATTTACCTTCTTTACCGCAGAACGGAGAGGTGTTTACGCAGAAGAACATGGTTACGGTCGGTTCATCAACGGACAGAGCTGGCAGCGCTTCAACATTCTGCGGGTCGCAGATGGTGTCGGAGATGTTCAGTTCGCCCAGACCGGTGATCGCGATGATATCGCCTGCTTCGGCAATATCACTCTCGATACGTTCCAGACCCAGATGGGTCAGAACTTTACCGACTTTACCGTTACGGGTTTTGCCTTCGCTATCAATGATAGTGATCTGCTGGTTCGGTTTAACTTTACCGCGTTTGATACGGCCGATACCGATTACGCCAACGTAGTTGTTGTAGTCCAGCTGAGAGATTTGCATCTGCAGCGGGCCATCAAGGTCTACGCTCGGAGCCGGTACACGATCAACGATGGTCTGATACAGCGGAGTCATGTCTTCAGCCATGTCTTCGTGATCCAGACCCGCGATACCGTTCAGCGCAGAAGCGTAAACGATCGGGAAGTCCAGCTGCTCGTCGGTAGCGTCGAGGTTAACGAACAGGTCAAATACCTGATCAACAACCCAGTCAGGACGCGCGCCAGGACGGTCAACTTTGTTGATAACAACAATTGGCTTCAGGCCATGGGCAAAGGCTTTTTTGGTCACGAAGCGCGTCTGCGGCATCGGACCGTCCATTGCATCCACCACCAGCAGCACGGAGTCGACCATGGACATTACACGTTCAACTTCACCACCGAAGTCGGCGTGCCCCGGGGTATCAACGATGTTGATACGGTAGTCATTCCATTTGATAGCGGTGTTTTTAGCGAGGATGGTAATCCCACGCTCTTTCTCCAAATCGTTGGAGTCCATCACGCGCTCTTGGGTTTCAGCACGTGCATCGAACGTACCGGATTGTTGGAGCAGCTTGTCTACCAGGGTCGTTTTACCATGGTCTACGTGCGCGATGATGGCGATGTTACGCAAATTTTCGATCACAACTTTGCCTCAGGCATTTTAGAAATAGCGCGTTATTGTACACGGATTAATCGCAGTACAAAACAGGATCACAAACATCCTCCGCAAACAAGTATTGCAGAGTTTCTTTGTGATCACATTCACGGAGCGTTAAAAGGGGTAATCTGACATGCTTTGCACCAATATGGTGCTTAATGTTCACATTAAAGCACTATAATGGTGCAATACAACCTTCATGGTGCAGCCCCTTTGCACGATAGTGCGCATGATAACGCCTTTTAGGGGCAATTTAAAAGTTGGCACAGATTTCGCTTTATGTTTTTTATGGCGACACGGCCAATTTTTGCAGAATTGAAGACTTCGTTACCACGACGACAATGACCAATCCGGGAGAGTAAGTATGTCCGCTGAACACGTTTTGACGATGCTGAACGAGCACGAAGTGAAGTTTGTTGATTTACGCTTCACTGATACCAAAGGCAAAGAACAGCACGTCACTATTCCTGCTCATCAGGTAAATGCCGAATTCTTTGAAGAAGGCAAAATGTTTGACGGCTCCTCAATCGGTGGCTGGAAAGGTATTAACGAATCAGACATGGTTCTGATGCCAGATGCGTCTACTGCTCTCATCGACCCATTCTTTGAAGAGTCTACCCTGATCATCCGTTGCGATATCCTGGAACCAGGTACGCTGCAGGGCTACGACCGTGACCCACGCTCCATCGCTAAACGCGCTGAAGAATATCTGCGTTCTACCGGCATCGCAGACACCGTTCTGTTCGGGCCAGAGCCAGAGTTCTTCCTGTTTGACGACATCCGTTTCGGCGCATCTATTTCCGGTTCCCACGTGGCTATCGATGATATCGAAGGCGCATGGAACTCCTCTACCAAATACGAAGGTGGTAACAAAGGTCATCGTCCTGGCGTGAAAGGCGGTTACTTCCCGGTTCCTCCGGTAGATTCTTCTCAGGATATCCGTTCTACCATGTGTCTGATCATGGAAGAGATGGGCCTGGTTGTTGAAGCGCATCACCACGAAGTGGCGACTGCTGGTCAGAACGAAATCGCGACCCGCTTTAACACCATGACCAAAAAAGCGGACGAAATTCAGATCTACAAATATGTCGTTCACAACGTCGCTCACCGTTTCGGTAAAACCGCGACCTTTATGCCAAAACCAATGTTTGGCGATAACGGTTCCGGCATGCACTGCCACATGTCCCTGTCCAAGAACGGCGTAAACCTGTTCTCCGGTGACAAATATGCAGGTCTGTCTGAGCAGGCGCTGTACTACATCGGTGGCGTAATCAAACACGCTAAAGCGATCAACGCCCTGGCGAACCCGACCACCAACTCCTACAAGCGTCTGGTCCCAGGCTACGAAGCGCCGGTCATGCTGGCTTACTCTGCCCGTAACCGTTCTGCTTCTATCCGTATCCCGGTAGTTGCTTCTCCGAAAGCGCGTCGTATCGAAGTGCGTTTCCCGGACCCGGCTGCTAACCCGTACCTGTGCTTCGCAGCGCTGCTGATGGCTGGTCTTGACGGTATTAAGAACAAGATCCACCCAGGCGAAGCGATGGACAA
Organism: Citrobacter sp. A316; assembly: GCF_002042945.1. Classification (NCBI taxonomy): domain Bacteria; kingdom Pseudomonadati; phylum Pseudomonadota; class Gammaproteobacteria; order Enterobacterales; family Enterobacteriaceae; genus Citrobacter; species Citrobacter sp. A316. The sequence continues at coordinate 14,685 of NZ_MVFZ01000018.1, read as the reverse complement.
AAACCTGTACGACCTGCCGCCGGAAGAAGCGAAAGAAATCCCACAGGTTGCTGGTTCTCTGGAAGAAGCACTGAAAGAACTGGATCTGGACCGCGAGTTCCTGACCGCAGGCGGCGTGTTCACCAATGAAGCGATCGATGCGTACATTGCGCTGCGTCGCGAAGAAGATGACCGCGTGCGTATGACTCCGCACCCGGTAGAGTTTGAGCTGTACTACAGCGTTTAATCGTTTGAGTTGCCGTGGAACTTTTAGCCTGCTCAGGCAGGCTTGAGATCGATGGCGAATGATAGGACGCCTGATGGCGCAATCTTACCAGGCCTGGAGGGTAACATTACCTTGTAGGCCGGATAAGGCAAAGCCGCCATCCGGCATCTATGTTTGCCAGTCATCTGTAGCCCATCCCAGGATGGGCTTTTTTCTCCACTAACAACCTGCTTTTTCGCGCTTTTTTGATGTAAAAAGCTATAATGCACTAAATTGGTGCAACACTTTTCAGGAGACTGCTGAATGGCAACCGGCACGCTGCCCGATGCTGGGCAGATCCTCAATTCTTTAATCAACAGCATCTTACTTGTCGACGATGAGCTGGCTGTACATTACGCCAACCCGGCGGCACAGCAGTTGCTCGCCCAAAGCTCCCGCAAACTGTTTGGTACACCGCTTCCCGATCTGTTGAGTTATTTCTCCTTAAACATCGGACTGATGCGAGAGAGCCTAGAAGCAGGCCAGGGCTTTACGGATAACGAAGTGACGCTGGTGATAGACAGCCACTCACATATCCTCTCTGTGACCGCTCAGAGGCTGCCTGATGGCCTTATCTTGCTGGAGATGGCCCCTATGGATAACCAGCGCCGTCTGAGTCAGGAACAGCTCCAGCACGCCCAGCAGATTGCCGCCCGCGATCTGGTGCGTGGTCTGGCACATGAAATTAAAAACCCGCTGGGCGGATTACGCGGTGCGGCGCAACTTCTCAGTAAAGCGCTTCCGGACCCGGCACTGACCGAATATACCAAAGTCATTATTGAACAGGCGGACCGCCTGCGTAACCTGGTCGACCGTCTGCTGGGACCGCAACAGCCCGGCATGCACATCACGGAAAGTATTCACAAAGTGGCGGAACGCGTGGTGGCGCTGGTCTCAATGGAGCTGCCGGAAAACGTCACGCTAATCCGGGATTACGACCCAAGTCTGCCCGAATTACTGCACGACCCGGACCAGATCGAGCAGGTTTTGCTGAACATCGTACGCAATGCTTTGCAGGCACTGGGACCGGAAGGCGGCGAGATCATTCTGCGCACCCGCACCGCATTTCAGCTCACGCTACACGGCATGCGTTACCGTCTGGCGGCACGAATTGATGTAGAGGATAACGGCCCGGGTATTCCCTCGCATTTGCAGGATACGCTGTTCTACCCAATGGTCAGCGGTCGCGAAGGCGGTACCGGCCTTGGATTATCTATCGCCCGTAATTTGATTGATCAACATTCCGGCAAAATTGAATTTACCAGTTGGCCGGGTCATACCGAGTTCTCGGTTTACCTGCCTATCAGGAAATAAGGTGACGTTTATGCAACGAGGAATAGTCTGGGTCGTTGATGACGATAGTTCCATCCGTTGGGTGCTTGAACGTGCGCTCGCAGGGGCAGGGCTAAGCTGTACCACATTTGAAAGTGGTAAAGAGGTACTGGACGCGCTGGCCAGCAAGACGCCGGACGTACTGTTGTCGGATATCCGCATGCCGGGTATGGACGGCCTGACGCTGTTAAAACAGATTAAACAGCGGCATCCGATGCTTCCGGTCATCATAATGACCGCGCACTCCGATCTGGATGCCGCCGTCAGCGCCTATCAGCAAGGGGCGTTTGATTATCTGCCCAAACCTTTTGATATTGATGAAGCCGTGGCGCTGGTCGAGCGTGCCATCAGCCATTATCAGGAACAGCAGCAGCCGCGTAATGTTCAGATTAACGGCCCCACAACCGACATCATCGGCGAAGCGCCAGCAATGCAGGACGTCTTTCGCATTATTGGCCGCCTGTCCCGGTCTTCAATCAGCGTATTAATTAACGGGGAGTCCGGGACCGGTAAAGAGCTGGTCGCCCATGCGTTGCACCGTCATAGCCCGCGCGTCAAAGCGCCGTTTATCGCGCTGAACATGGCGGCAATCCCGAAAGATTTGATCGAATCTGAGCTGTTTGGTCACGAGAAAGGCGCGTTTACCGGAGCGAATACCATTCGTCAGGGGCGCTTTGAACAGGCCGACGGCGGTACGTTGTTCCTCGATGAAATTGGCGATATGCCGTTGGACGTACAGACGCGTTTATTACGCGTATTAGCCGATGGACAGTTTTACCGTGTTGGCGGTTACGCGCCCGTAAAGGTAGATGTGCGCATTATCGCCGCCACACACCAAAACCTTGAACTACGCGTGCAGGAAGGCAAATTCCGTGAAGACTTATTCCATCGGCTGAACGTTATTCGGGTACATCTGCCACCACTGCGCGAACGTCGAGAAGATATCCCCCGCCTGGCGCGTCATTTCCTGCAGGAGGCCGCCCGCGAACTGGGGGTGGAAGCCAAACAATTACACCCGGAAACCGAGGCTGCGCTGACACGTCTGGCCTGGCCGGGTAACGTACGTCAGCTTGAGAACACCTGCCGCTGGTTAACCGTAATGGCTGCCGGGCAGGAAGTACTGATTCAGGACTTACCAACCGAGCTGTTTGAAACCTCTGTGCCAGACGCACCGTCCCATATGCAGCCGGATAGTTGGGCAACGCTATTGGCACAGTGGGCGGATCGGGCATTACGCTCCGGTCATCAAAACTTGCTTTCTGAGGCCCAACCAGAGTTGGAGCGCACGCTGTTGACTACCGCGCTCCGTCATACTCAAGGGCATAAACAGGAAGCGGCACGCTTACTCGGTTGGGGTCGTAATACCTTGACGCGTAAGCTAAAAGAACTCGGAATGGAGTGACATATCGTCACTGTGTAAAGATTAATAATCGAGCGCAAATTGCTGCTATTTTGCGCTTTACTGTTCCGATGAGTTAAGTATGATCGTGCCCGGAAAACGGGGGAAGTCATCATGCTGGAATCTATGATTAATCTGCTGTCGAGCGGTGCGGTCGAAAGCCATACGCCACAAACTGCGGTCGCCGCAGTATTGTGCGCGGCGCTGGTTGGGCTGTTCAGCTAGCGGGTTCGCCGGGTGGCGCTTCGCTTACCCGACCTACGTATTGAGATTTTCGTAGGCACGGTAAGCGAAGCGCCACCCGGAAAAGCGTTAAATCACCCGTGAGAATTGCTGCATCCGCGCTTTCTGGCGCAGATACGCATCGAAGCACATGCAAATATTACGAATCAGCAGACGGCCTTTCGGCGTCACCTGAATCCTCTTCTCATCTACATCCACCAGCCCATCTTTCGCCAGCGGAGCCAGCAGTTTAAGGTCTTCGGCAAAATAGTCAGCGAAGTTCAGATCCCATTGCTGTTCCACAGCGGCATAGTCGAGGCGGAAGTTGCAGATCAGGAGCTTGATAACATCACGACGAATGCAGTCATCGCGGGTCAGGGCAATTCCGCGCCACAGCGCGTCCCCCTGCTCGTCTACCTGCTGATAATAGCGCTTCAGCTCTTTCTGGTTCTGCGCGTAGTTGTCACCAATCATACTAATGGCTGACACGCCCATTCCCAGCAGATCGGTATCACCCTGGGTGGTATAACCCTGGAAATTACGATGCAGCACCCCCTTGCGTTGGGCAATGGCCAGTTCGTCATCCGGGCGGGCAAAGTGATCCATGCCAATGAACTGATAGCCAGTTTCGGTCAGTGAAGAGATGGTCTCCTGCAGGATATCCAGCTTCTGCTGCGCGCTGGGCAGGTCGGCGTCTTTAATTTTGCGCTGAGCGGCAAACAGCGTCGGCAGGTGCGCATAGTTGAAGACGCTCAGTCGGTCTGGATTCAGCTCAGCAACGCGTTTCAGGGTGAAGGCGAAACTTTCCGGCGTCTGTTTTGGCAAACCATAAATCAGATCGATGTTCGTTGAGGTAAAGCCAATCTCACGCGCATGGTTCAGCAGCGCAAAGATAAACTCCTCATCCTGCTCACGGTTCACCAGGCGCTGAACTTCTTTATTGAAGTCCTGCACCCCCATGCTCAGGCGGTTAAAACCTTCAGCACGTAAATGATCGAGCACATCCAGCTCAATTTCACGCGGATCCACTTCGATCGAGATTTCGGCGTCGTCGTTAAAGTTAAAGTTGCCACGCAACAGCGACATCAAACGGCTGATTTGCGCTTTATTCAGATACGTTGGCGTACCGCCGCCCCAGTGCAACTGACTGACATGACGTCCGGCAAACAGCGGTGCGCGATGAATAATTTCTTGTTCTAAGACATCGAGGTATTGATCGGCTTTATGCTGCTGGCGAGTCACGACCTTGTTACAGCCGCAGAAATAACACAGCTTGTGGCAGAACGGGATGTGAACGTACAGCGAGAGAGGACGCTCAGGATAACGCGCCACGGCCTTTAGAAATGCTTCTGTGCCGTAGTCTTCAGAAAACTCCAGCGCGGTCGGGTACGAGGTATATCGTGGCCCGGAATAGTTATATTTCTGGATCAGGGCCAGGTCCCAGTCTATTAACTGCTCTGACATGCTCACTCCTTCCGATGGCGTCTCTGGCGGGTACGGCGTACCGACTTAATCCCAGTACGGGTGATAAGTCGGTTGCGCAGCCACTTCTGTCGCCGCGACAACCGCTGTAGTTTAACGAATAACCACACCAGATAACATATAACCGGAAGGGTTATAAGCAGGACGGGAAGACCCACGGTGTAAAACCGTTAGTTGCCACCTTTCAGCAGGCGCATCATGTCTTCCTGCTTTTCTTCTTCTTCGTCTTCTTCCTCGTCATCGTAAGAAAGACCCAGCTTTTGCATCAGCTCATCGATGCGGTCCAGCTTGGCATCAACCCAGGACTGATCTTCCGCGCTCAGGGTTTCTCCTGCTTCAAGACGCTCCAGCAGCGCATCCAGGCGCTCATCCGTTTCCAGTAAATCCAACTCAGCCTGTGGTGAAAGCATAGGTTTCTCACTCTTCGGTTTGTGCTGTTTGGTGACTTTTTCGGTCACGCCCAATGGAATGGGGGTTTTGCTGCCAATACGAGGATCTTTTTGCTTATTTTGGTTTCCGCCACCAGATGCGCCTTCGCTACCGGACGCACGGCTACCTGCCGCATGACCACGGTGTTTTTTCTGGCGCTTACGGTCGCGAGCTTCCTGGTTAATTTCTTCGCGTGTTTTACGACGCGCTTTTGCAGGACCTTTACCGCGTGGTGTAGAAGTTGGTTTCATCATGATTCGTCTTTGGCTGTTTTATTCAGTATATAATTGCGCCGGAATCTAGCAGAAATAAAGAAAAAAGGCGACAGAGTAATCTGTCGCCTTTTTTCCTGACTCTCAACCCTTACGGGCTCTACAATCCATGTTGGCTATCAACACACCCTGTTTTTCCCTTAGCCTGTAACATTCCGTGTTGTTTCCATTTCCTTATACTAACGTCTCCGGACGTTTGTCTTCCTGACAATCCTGTGTCTTCGCCTCCTGGCGCTCCTGACCCTCATCCTGAGTCGTCTATCCTGTCAGCTTCCTCGCTATGGATGCTACTTTACCGTTTTGGTTTAAACGTACAAGTAACCTGGGTAACAATTTCAGATTTTAAGAATAGCGCCCAACTGTAACTATATGATTTATTTTAGTTCTGTTATTTTTTATTCTGTCATCTCGTATAGAAACTGTCGGCAATGTCTCACAAAGCGCGGGGTTTTTACTTACACTGCCTACCCGTCGAAAAACCAGTCTTTTGCTGGGGTTCAGGTATAATCGCTGCAAAGCCCTGATTGATGGAGAGGACTGCTTTGACTAACTTGAATTATCAACAGACGCACTTTGTGATGAGTGCGCCTGATATTCGCCACTTACCTTCCGATACCGGTATCGAAGTGGCTTTTGCTGGCCGTTCCAACGCAGGCAAATCCAGTGCGCTAAATACCCTGACGAATCAAAAAGGTCTGGCGCGTACATCTAAAACGCCGGGTCGTACTCAGCTCATCAACCTGTTTGAAGTCGTTGACGGCAAACGCCTGGTCGATTTGCCAGGATACGGTTATGCCGAAGTTCCGGAAGAGATGAAGCGTAAATGGCAGCGCGCGCTGGCTGAATATCTGGAAAAACGTCAGAGCCTGCAAGGTCTGGTGGTACTGATGGATATTCGTCACCCGTTAAAAGATCTCGATCAACAGATGATCCTGTGGGCGGTTGAGAGCAACGTTCAGGTTCTGGTACTGCTGACTAAAGCAGATAAGCTGGCCAGCGGTGCACGCAAAGCGCAGCTGAATATGGTACGTGAAGCCGTACTGGCATTTAACGGTGATGTGCAGGTAGAAGCATTTTCATCGCTGAAAAAGCTGGGTGTGGACAAACTGCGGCAAAAACTGGATAGCTGGTTTAGTGAAATGGCACCGGTTGAAGAGGAGCAGGACGGGGAATAACCCACCGATATGCCGGATGGCGCCGCTGCGCGTCTTGTCCGGCCTACAGATCTTTATTTTTGCTCTAAATAATTCGAGTTGCATAAAGGCGGCGACGCAGCAAATCCCAGGAGCTTACATAAGTAAGTGACTGGGGTGAGCGAGGAAGCCAACGCGTATGCAGCTTGAAGTATGACGAGCAAAATAAAAAACGCCCCAGTCATTACTGACTGGGGCGGCTAAAATATTCAGCCAAATCCGATTACGTGAAGTAAAAGGTCTGAAAGATAGAACATCTTACCTCTGTACCCTACGAGAATAACTTTACTCTTTTTTGAGCAGCTCAGAAAGCACTTTTTGTAATTTTTTTTCATTCCTTACATAGGGAATTCTAATGGACATCACAAAAAGCTCTCTCTTATGTTGCTTAGTTACGAAAAAGGAGCGTTATTAAGTAAACCCTTAGTGCGCCTGATCCCAGTTTTCACCACTCCCGACTTCCACCAGCAACGGCACGTCAATCTGGGTCTCGTTTTCCATCAGTTGGTGGATCTTTTTAGAGACGCTTTCCAGATCATCTTTGTGCACTTCAAACACCAGTTCATCGTGTACCTGCATGATCATGCGCACTCGCGGTTGCTCGGTTTGCAGCCATCCATCCACGGCAATCATGGCTCGTTTGATAATATCTGCGGCAGTTCCCTGCATCGGGGCGTTAATGGCCGCACGTTCAGCACCAGCGCGACGAGCACCATTACTGGATTTAATATCCGGTAAATAGAGACGGCGACCTTCCAGCGTTTCTACATAGCCTTGCTCTTTCGCCTGCGCGCGAGTGCGTTCCATATATTCCAGCACGCCTGGGTAGCGTTCGAAGTAGAGATCCATGTACTTCTGTGCTTCTTTGCGCGGAATATTCAACTGGCGCGCCAGACCAAAGGCGCTCATCCCGTAGATCAAACCGAAATTGATGGCTTTCGCGCTGCGGCGTTGCTCGCTGGTCACGGAATCAAGCGGTAAACCAAAGACTTCAGCCGCCGTTGCGCGGTGAATATCTTTCCCTTCAGCGAACGCGGTAAGCAGACCTTTATCACGTGAAAGGTGCGCCATGATACGCAGTTCAATCTGTGAGTAGTCCGCAGAGACAATCACGTAGTCTTCTGGCGCAATGAACGCCTGACGAATACGACGACCTTCGTCATTACGTACCGGGATGTTTTGCAGGTTTGGATCCGTTGAAGACAAGCGTCCGGTGGCGGTAACCGCCTGATGGTAGGAGGTGTGTACGCGCCCGGTTTTCTTGTTAATCATCAACGGAAGCTTATCCGTATAGGTCGACTTCAGTTTTGCTAAACCACGATATTCCAGGATCACTTTCGGTAACGGATAATCCAGCGCCAGCTCTTCCAGTACCTCTTCTGACGTTGATGGCGCGCCGCCAGGGGTTTTCTTCAGCGGCTTAATACCCTGCTTTTCAAACAGGATGGTTTGCAGTTGCTTAGTGGAAGAGAGGTTAAACGCTTCTCCGGCGATCTCGTGCGCTTTTTGCTCCAGCTCATTCAAACGTAGCGTCAGCTCTTCAGAATGCTTGTGCAGAACAGCCGGATCGATTTTCACACCGTTGCGCTCAACGCGAGACAAAACCGGCACCAGCGGCATATCGATATTTTCAAAGACGTTCAGCGGCCCTTTATGCTGCTGTAATTCTGGCCACATCTTCAGATGCAGCTGTAGCGTAACGTCGGCATCTTCCGCAGCGTAACGTCCGGCCTCTTCCAGTGCTATCTGGTTAAAGGTCAGCTGGTTTTTGCCTTTTCCAGCAATCTCTTCAAAGGTGATGGTCTTATGTTTCAGCCAGCGGTCCGACAGGCTGTCCATATCGTGTCGTCCAGCGACGCTGTTAAGAATGTAGGATTCGAGCATGGTGTCAAAAGTGATGCCGCGCAGCTCGATGCCATAGTTCGCCAGGATGCCGCGATCGTACTTCAGGTTTTGCCCGACTTTGTGCGCGTTCTCATCTTCCAGCAGCGGCTTTAGCAGCTCCAGCGCACGGTCGCGCGCGATCTGGTCAGGGGCATCCAGGTAATCGTGAGCAACAGGAACATACGCCGCCACACCCGGTTCAATGGCAAAAGACAGGCCAACCAGATTCGCGGAAATGTTGTCCAGGCTGTCAGTTTCAGTATCAAAGGCAAAGACAGGTGCTTTTTTCAGCTTCGCGATCCACTCTTCCAGTGTGGCTTCGTCCAGAATCGTCACATAGTTATCATATGAAAGAACCGTAGCCGGCTCCTCAGGCGTTTCATCGACGACAGTAGTTTCTTGCGGTTTTGCCGCCGGCTTCGTTCCTTTTGCCTGTAGCCATTTACCCGCTTCAACGTCAGTAACCCAACGTTTGAATTCATACTGTTTAAACAGGCCAAGCAGTTCTTCTGCAGCGGGCTGACATATTTCCAGCTGCTCACAGGTCAATTCCAGCTCAACATCCGTTTTGATGGTAGCCAATTGATAAGAGAGGTACGCCACCTCTTTGTTCTGCTCAAGTTTGCCCGCCATGGTTTTCGCACCACGGAAGGTCAGCCCCGCTATTTTGTCTGATTCAGCATAGAGGGTATCCAGCCCACCCAGCCCCTGCAGCAGTGCCTGAGCGGTTTTTTCACCTACGCCTGGAACGCCAGGAATGTTATCTGAGGAGTCCCCCATCAGCGCCAGGAAATCAATGATCAGTTCCGGCGGGACGCCGTACTTATTCACCACTTCATCCGGGCCGAGGATCGTATTGGTCATGGTGTTGATTAGGGTGATATTCGGCGTCACCAACTGAGCCATATCTTTATCACCGGTGCTAATCAGCACCGGGCGACCGATCTTCTCTGCTTCCCGCGCCAGCGTACCGATAACATCGTCTGCCTCCACACCAGAAACAGCCAACAGTGGCAGCCCCATCGCTTTTACCATCGCATGCAGGGGTTCTATCTGTGCACGCAGATCGTCCGGCATAGGTGGGCGGTGAGACTTATAATGTTCGAATAATTCATCACGGAAGGTTTTACCCTTGGCGTCGAATACCACCGCAGCATGGGTTGGTTGATATTGCAGAATCAAGCTACGCAGCATGTTGAGGACACCGTACATCGCGCCCGTAGGTTCTCCTGCGCTGTTAGTCAGCGGTGGGAACGCGTGGTATGCGCGATACAGGTAAGATGAGCCATCTACAAGGATAAGTGGGTTTTCTGGGATCTGAACCATAATGTCCGTGCCTGTTTATCAGATTATGGGTAAAGGATGCCACAGACAGGATGAAAACATGAGTTTTTCGCCGCATTTGTCGAAAAACTTTTGCAGATCTTCTGCTTTGCTCGCAAAGACAGCTGTGGATAACTTTGTGAATAAATAATTTGCAGCTCTTTAAATATAGCAAGGAAATTAATGCTTCATTATATTTTATCAAAAATTTCAGTGAGTTAATTTAAAGCACAGCATTTTATTCCATTTTTTCAGCTTATATCCTGATGTGGATAGATATTCTCTTTTTTTCTATTCAGGGAAGATCCATCATTTGGTTCGTTTTCTGATAAAATCAGCCCCTTGCGCCTCTTTCGCGCACTGTCTATGGCTAACCTTTTGAATAATTTAATTATGACGAGAATACTCGCTGCGATAACGCTGTTGCTGAGTATCGTATTGACCATATTGGTCACGATTTTTTGTTCTGTGCCGATCATCCTTGCCGGGGTTGTGAAACTCCTTTTGCCCATTCCTGTCGTCTGGCGCAAGGTTTCTGTCTTCTGTAATTTCATGATGTACTGCTGGTGTGAAGGTCTGGCGCTACTTCTGCACCTTAATCCTCGGCTGAAGTGGGATGTTGAAGGACTGGAAGGTCTTAGCAAGAAAAACTGGTATCTGCTCATTTGTAATCATTACAGCTGGGCCGATATCGTTGTGCTTTGCGTTCTGTTCCGTAAGCACATCCCGATGAATAAATATTTCCTCAAGCAGCAGTTGGCCTGGGTGCCCTTTATTGGCCTGGCCTGCTGGGCGCTGGATATGCCGTTTATGAAACGCTATTCACGTGGCTATCTGCTTCGCCATCCGGAACGCCGTGGTAAAGATGTCGAAACAACGCGTCGTTCCTGCGAGAAGTTTCGCGTACACCCGACAACCATTGTGAATTTTGTCGAAGGTTCGCGCTTTACCAAAGAGAAACGTGAGCAAACCCGCTCTCCTTATCAAAACCTGCTCCCTCCTAAGGCGGCAGGTATTGCAATGGCATTGAACGTACTGGGGTCACAGTTCGATAAAATGTTGAACATCACGTTGTGCTATCCGGAAAACAGTAGCCGACCGTTCTACGATATGCTGAGCGGTAAGCTAACGCGGATTGTCGTGCGGGTGAATCTGGAGCCAATTCATGAAGAGTTACACGGTGATTACGTGAACGATAAGGCATTCAAGCGCCGCTTTCAGCTGTGGTTGAATACGCTGTGGAGTGAGAAGGACGCGCAGCTCGACGCGATTAAAGCCTCAAAATAAAAAAGCCGGTCAATGACCGGCTTTTGCTTTTACTTCTGACCGACCAGGTATTTCACGGTATCCGCATACTGCTGTACAAAGATATCCATGCTGCTGGTATCCATGCCTTGCGGATTTACCTGATATTTACCATTCACGAACATCGCCGGAACGCCCTGCAGCTGTAAATCAGCCGCCGCTTTTTCCTGCTGTGCCACGAGTGATTTCACTACGAAGCTGTTCCATGCCGCATCATAGTCTTCGCCTTTAATACCCGCATCGACAAACACTTTACGGATATCAGCAACAGACTGAACGGTCTGGGTTTTCTGAACCCCTTCAAACAGCGGAACGGTGACCTGATCTTCAACGCCCAGCGCCATTGCAACCGCCCATGCCTGCGTCAGATCTTTGCCCAAAGGCCCGAGAAACTCGACGTGGTATTTGGTCATCTTGGTGCCTTCCGGCAGCTTTTTCTTCACGTTATCAGAGACGTGAAGCACTTCTTCAAACTGATAGCAGTGCGGGCAGTAGAAGGAGAAGAACTCCAACACTTGCGGTTCACCCGCAACAGGCTTCTCCAGGGTGATGTATTGTTTACCATCCTGGAACTGCGCTGCAGATGCGCTAAAAGCTAAGACCATACCAGCCAGCGCCAGCCATATTTTTTTCATGTTCAAGTTTCTCCGATTAATACATTGGCGTTAATTGTAAGGGGGGCTCTTGCAGAATTTTTGCCTGCTCAATAAAGGTCGCGGTCTGACGATGCCAGTAATCTTCCCCGGTTAACCACGGGAAGTTTTTTGGGAACGCAGGGTCAGCCCAACGTCGAATTAGCCAGGCAAGATAATAAACTAAACGCATAGCGCGTAAAGGTTCTATCAGTCCGATTTCAGAGATGTCGAACTCACTAAACTCTTCATAAGCCTCGATAATGGTTTCTAGCTGCATGCGTTGTTCAGCTTTATCACCATTGAGGAGCATCCATAAATCCTGAATAGCCGGACCATTGCGGGCATCATCTAAATCGACAAACATCGGGCCATCGCGCCACAGAATATTACCGGCATGACAATCACCGTGCAGGCGTAACGTGGTAAAACACGTATGCCAGCGTTCGGTAACGATCGCAATAAGCGCATCCGTTGCCTTCAGGAAAGCCGCTTTTTGCCCTGATGGAATAAGCTGTGCGTGTTCAAAAACTTTACGCGGCTCAGTCAGGTACTCTTCAAGGCCAATCGTTGGGCGGAAGGCAAAAGTACGCTTGCATCCGGTCTGGTGCATACGCCCGAGATAGCGCCCCACCGCCTCCATCTGATCGATGTTGTCGGCTTCAAACTGGCGTCCACCGACGCTGGGGAAGATCGCATAATGGAAACCCTGGTGGCTTAACAGCGTTTGGCCGTTCAGTACCAACGGCGCAGCTACCGGGACTTCATCGCTTACCAGTTCCAGGGCAAACTGGTGCTCTTCCTGGATCTGATCGACAGACCAACGTTCAGGGCGATAAAACTTAACGACAAAGCGTCGACGGTCTTCGTCCTGGAATTGATAGACACGGTTTTCATAGCTGTTAAGTGGGGTAAGCCCGGAGTCCACCCGGATCCCCTGCTCAAACAGTGCATCCATGATGGTATCCGGGTGTAGCGTCTGGAAATTAAAAGCGTTGTCGTTCATCCCATCATCCGGAAAATACTACGAATGATTCAGGATATCATTTCGCAGCGCTTTCGGTGGCGGCGATTACAAGCTTTTACTCTTTAATTACGCCACGTGCGCGGAGTAGTGCGGTTTTAAAATCTTCTTCATAATCTTTCTGAATACCTGGGATGACAGCATCCTTCGCTGAGTCACGCATTTTCAGGTGATAGATCAGAATGTCATCAGTTAAATCCGCCAGTTCGCCGTCAAAACCTGACTCTTGCGCCAGTTTCTGTAAAAATTGCATCAGGTTAAGATCGGGTTCCTTCTGCCAGGCAGGCTGGAGGAGTTCAATAACTTCATTCAGACGTTTACATTTCATGGTTGTGCTCCTTAGGCTCAATACAGATACGTTAGCAGGGTCAATCCCACATTAAAAGAGGCGATATCAGTGATTCTGGATAGTGCAATAACAGGGGTTGTGCTGGCTGGCGGTAAGGCCAGACGGATGGGTGGAACCGATAAAGGTCTGCTTGAACTGGACGGTAAACCTCTTTGGCGGCATGTGGCCGACATTCTCGCTTTGCAGGTCGAAACCGTGGTGGTTAATGCCAATCGCCACCGGGATATATACCAGCAAAGCGGCCTGAAAGTTATTCCCGATTCCTTGGCCGATTTCCCTGGCCCACTGGCCGGGATGCTATCGGTATTCCTGCAGCAAACGGGGGAGTGGTTTCTGTTTTGCCCGTGCGATATGCCCTATATTCCTCACGATCTGGTCGCTCGTTTAAAAGAGCAGCGCAAAGCTGCACCGGTTGTCTGGGTGCATGATGGGGAAAGAGATCACCCAACCATTGCGCTGATGCACCGCTCTATGCAACCTTTGCTGCAGGATTATCTTCAGTCTGGTGAACGACGCGTTATGGTCTTTATGCGTCTGGCTGGCGGTCATGCTGTCGATTTCAGCGATCATAAAGATGCGTTCGTAAACGTGAACACCCCCGAAGAGCTCGCAAAATGGCAGGAAAAATCATGATCCCATTACTCGCCATTGCGGCATGGAGCGGCACGGGAAAAACCACGCTGCTCAAAAAGTTGATCCCGGAACTACGTGCCAGAGGTATACGCCCCGGATTGATTAAACATACTCACCACAATATGGATGTCGACAAGCCCGGTAAAGATAGCTATGAACTGCGCAAAGCAGGTGCAGCACAAACGCTGGTCGCCAGCCAGCAACGTTGGGCATTAATGGTAGAAACACCGGAAGAGCCCGAACTGGATTTAGCGTATCTGGTAAGCCGGATGGATGCTTCAACGTTGGATATGGTATTGGTTGAGGGATTTAAGCATGAACCTGTCGCTAAGATCCTACTTTTTCGCGACGGCTGCGGGCATAGTCCTGAGGAATTGGTGATGGACGAATATGTTATCGCAGTTGCCAGTGACGTTCCGCTGGCGGTGGATGTTCCATTGTTAGATATCAACGACATACAGCAACTTGCTGATTTTGTTACCCAATGGATAAGATAGTAACCGTGGTGCTGCGATGTGCCTGATACGCTGCGCTTATCAGGCCTACAAAACACAATCAGTCCAGCAGCTGTAGGCCGGATAAGGCGGCACGCCGCATCCGGCGGTTTTTATCCCGCACAGACGCAAAAAAGCCCATCCGTCAGGATGGGCTTCTTCACTTTAATTAATGCCTGGCAGTTTATGGCGGACGTCCTGCCCGCCACCCTCCGGGCCGTTGCTGCGCAACGTTCAAATCCGCTCCCGGCGGATTTGTCCTCCTCAGGAGAGCGCTCACCGACAGACTACAGATAAAACAAAAGGCCCAGTCTTTCGACTGAGCCTTTCGCTTTTATTTGATGCCTGGCAGTTCCCTACTCTCGCATGGGGAGACCCCACACTACCATCGGCGCTACGGCGTTTCACTTCTGAGTTCGGCATGGGGTCAGGTGGGACCACCGCGCTACAGCCGCCAGGCAAATTCTG
>NZ_MVFZ01000017.1:0-140182 GCF_002042945.1 Citrobacter sp. A316 | reverse complement strand
AATGTCAGAAATATTCATCACCTGGATAAGTATGAACAAAAACCGTATAGATTTAGTAATGGATGGATTGTTGGTTTTTATATTATATTAATTGTCTTATATTTGGGGGTGGGGTTATGTCTTTCGCAATTTAAAATAAGTGTAAAAAACATCCCGCAAACAACATACTTAATCGTCATTGTGGGACTGTTGTTTCTCTATGCAATAATGTTTTTGTTTATGTCGTTCCAATATCTATGTCGAAAAGAGTTATCCTATGTCTTTATTCTGGGTATAGCATTCATTAGCTGTGATATCTATTTTATTGAAACTATCTATATTGTGCAGGCGCTGATTAATGATAGTGTTTCAATCGAACAGAGAACCAATGACATTGCTATCTTTTACTACTTTCGGCAATTGAGTTTTATCATTACGTTGTGTATCGGCATTAAAGCGTATAGAAACGATACGATTGTCATTGAGGATAAACAAAAGAAGCCGATACTGGAGATGATAACGGTCATCGTTGTGGTCGCAATAGGTATTCTTGCTCACAATTTATCAAGTTATAATCCTGATGTCGTGATAGATATCACCTGCTTAAAAGACGATCTGGTGACGTTGCATTGGGAATTAAGATACATTTATTCGTTAATTGCAGGTTGGGCCATAGCTTTAGTCTACCTTACGTTGAAAACCCGATTAAACAATGCGTTGTGGGTCAGTATCGCTCTGATGTGCTGCTCGGCGATATTAACCAATTTACTACTTATCAGTCTTGATGAGTACAGTATGTATATCTGGTACGTCAGTCGCGGACTTGAAATAATAAGCGCATTATGCGTAATCTCAATTTTAATGTTTAATACTTTCCTGCTGCTAAAAAGAGAAACGGAATCCTCTATGAGAGATGTACTAACCAAAATTTATAATCGTAAGCTGTTCTATAAAACACTTAACTCTGCCATGCTACGTGGAAATGTTTGTGTGTTGATGCTTGATGTTGATAAATTTAAGAGGATTAACGACACTTATGGACATCAGGAGGGAGATAAGGTGATTGTCTCCATCGTTTATATCATTAATAAATCGATTCGTGACTCCGATGTTTTTGCTCGGGTGGGGGAGAGGAGTTTGGCATTTTATTGAAATGCAATGATAAACAGGAGGCTATGGTGGTGGCTGAGCGGATTCGACAAAATGTAGAAAAACTCACGTTACCGCCAAATGTATTTGGTATTAAAGAACAGATGACCATAAGTATCGGGGTTTATTTTAGTTCTCCGAAAGATGAATCGGGTGATAAAGTCGTTTCCTATGCTGATGCTGCACTTTACGCCGCAAAAAATGCAGGCAGAAATAAAGTGATGTATTACTGCGGTCCCCACGAGCTAACGTGTCCGTGCGTACAGTCATAACCAGCAGTATGTTAGCCGGCCAACAACGCCATCGCGTAGTTGGCCGGCAATATTGACTAACCTGCATCCACCTGCGGTTTGCTGTTGCGTTTACGGATCATGCGCAGCACCGGCGGGACCACGATAACCAGTACCGCCATCACCAGCAGCACTTTCGCCACGCCGCTGGCCCACAGAATATCCATACTACCGTTACTGATAGACAACGCCCGGCGCAGGTTCTGCTCCAGCATTTCCCCGAGGACGAAGCCTAAAATTAACGGC
The DNA here is from genome assembly GCF_002042945.1 of Citrobacter sp. A316. Lineage (NCBI taxonomy): Bacteria > Pseudomonadati > Pseudomonadota > Gammaproteobacteria > Enterobacterales > Enterobacteriaceae > Citrobacter > Citrobacter sp. A316. The sequence goes on along the minus strand of NZ_MVFZ01000017.1, from coordinate 138,518 downwards.
GACATTGGGAAGTGCATTTTTCGCAATATGTAGCCCAGAACGCCGAGGGCGACCATCAGCACCAAGTCGAAGGTGGTGCTGTGGACGGCGTACACGCCTACCGCGGAGACTGCCGCGATAGCCGGTACCAAAAACCACAGCGGAATGGTCAGCATGCGGGTAAACAGACCGATCAGCGGAATGTTCATCACCAGCAGCATTACGTTAGCAATCAGCAACGCCGCAATCAGCCCCCAAACGATATCCGGCTGCTCGGTAAACATGGCCGGACCCGGGGTGATGTTGTACAGCGTCAGCGCGCCCATCATCACCGCCGTGGTACCGGAGCCCGGTACGCCGAGCGTCAGCATCGGAATAAAAGAGCCGCAGGCCGAGGCGTTGTTGGCAGCTTCTGGCGCCGCAACGCCACGAATATCCCCCTTGCCAAAGCTTTCACTGTTACCGCTGAGCTTTTTCTCGGTCATGTAGGTGATGGCACTGGCAATGGTGGCGCCAGCGCCGGGCAGAACGCCGACGAAAAAGCCAATTACTGATGAACGCAGGGTGGCCCCTACGCACTGTGCACCTTCTTTGGCGTTGAACAACATGCGGCCCGTTTTACGCACCAGCGTTTGGCCACTGCTGGTATGTTCCAGCATTAACAATATTTCAGAGACAGAGAACAGACCAATCACCACCACGATAAACTGCACACCGTCGGAGAGATGGACACTGTCAAAAGTAAAGCGATAAACCCCGGTGTTGGCGTCTACGCCGACGGTCGCAAGTCCGAGACCGATAAGCGCTGCCAGAAATGATTTCAGCGGATTTTGCGCCATCATGCTGCCGAGACAGGCAATGGCGAAAACCATTAAGGCAAAGTATTCCGCCGGACCGAAGGCCAGCGACCATTGGGCTAACGCCGGGGCAAACAAAATGATGCCGCCGATGGCGATAAGCGAACCAAAGAAAGAGCTGACCGCCGAGATAGAGAGCGCCACGCCGCCGCGTCCTTGCTGCGCCATCGGGTAACCATCCAGAGCGGTCATAATCGCCGCCGCATCGCCGGGAACATTCAGCAGGATAGAGGAGATGCGCCCGCCATATTCACAGCCAATGTAGACCGTAGCCAGCAGGATCAGCGCGGATTCTGCGGGCAGATGCAAAGCAAAGGCCAGCGGCAGCAGGATCGCCACGCCGTTGATCGGCCCAAGGCCAGGCAGCAAACCCACAATAGTGCCGACAAAACAGCCTATCAAGGCGATGACCAGGTTTTCCGGCGTCATTGCCACCGCGAAACCCTGAGAAAGATAAATCCAGGTATCCATCGTTTCTCCGTTAACCCAGCCAGGCGCCGAGTGGTAAGGTGACGTCAAGCAGTCGGTCAAAGGCATACCACAGCAGAATGCCGAGCACCGCGCCGGAAATACCCGCAGCCGGGATGGTTGCGCCGAACAGCATGCCAATCACCACGGTGAGAATGGCGGTGGCGATGGGAAAACCGAGCCACTCAAAACCCCAGGCGTACATCAACAGAACAATTACCATCGTCAGCAGCTTTTGCAGCACGTGGCGACGGGGCCAACTGATGGTGTCCGGATGGCGCAACAGCAGCGCCACGGCACAGACCAACATCAGACCGATAATGCCAAGCGGGAAGGGACGCGGCCCTACGGGTTCATAGCTGTATTCGCTGCTGATTTGCCAGGCCACGAATAGCCCGGCTATGCAGAGCAACAGCCAGATACCTGCAAAAATACGATCGCTCATCATCTTTGCCCCTGCGTTTACTTCGCCAGACCGAAGGCTTTCGCCTGCTCACGATAATCCGTGACCTGCTTTTTCACGTAGTCGTCGAGCTGTTTGCCACTCATGTTGAATTCAAACAGACCGCGCAGATCGCGCTGCTTTTTAAACTCATCGGTCTGCTGGAGTTTGTTAAAGGCATCAACCCACCACTGATACTCGGCGTCGCTGACTTTTGGCCCAACGTAGAAGCCACGAATGATAGGCCACACGAGGTCATAACCCTGCTCTTTGGCGGTTGGCACGTTGGCTAACTGCCCCGGCAGGCGTTCATCAGAGAACACCGCGAGCACGCGGATTTTGTCGCCGCTGAGGTAAGGCACCATCTCACTGAGATCGCCGGAAACCACCTGTACGTGATTGCCCATCAGTGCGGTAACCGGTTCGCCGCCGCCTTCAAAGGCCACATAGCGCATCTTGTGCGGATCGACATTGGCTTTTTGCGCCAGTAGCGCCGACTTCATCCAGTCCTGGCTACCGATAGAGGCGCCTGCGCCAATGACCACGCTGTTAGGGTCTTTCTCCATTGCCGTCAGCAGATCTTTCAGTGTTTTCCAGGGTGAGTCCTGGCGTACGGCAATCATGCCGTAGTCGGTGCCGACACTCGCCAGCCAGCGGACATCATCCACGCCGTAGCGACCAAACTTGCCCTGTGACAGGTTCAGTAGTGAGCCGCCGGAGAAGGCCACCACGGTTCCCGCTTCAGCCGGGCGTTGAGCGACGATCGCGTTATAGGCCACGGCACCAACGCCGCCGGGCATGTAGGTTACGCGCATCGGTTTTTCGATAGCGCCGGTTTCCATCATGCTCACCTGAATCAACTTACAGGTGAGATCGAAACCGCCGCCGGGTTTAGCAGGGGCGATACATTCAGTGCGCGATGGCGCTTGTTCCGCCAGTACAGAGGTACTCATCAATAAAATGCTTGCAGTAAGGGTACGAAGTAACTGTTTTTTCATTGTTTATCCTCACGCCGGAAAACCGGATTTTCGGGTACGGAAGAAGATTTTTGTGATTATGTGAGCCGATGTGTAGCAGTTCGGTTGCGTGATTGTTAAAACATTAACCTTTCAATTCCCTTTCAATGCGGCAGAAACTTTACAGGATGTGATATGCGTCTCTTATTAGCGGAAGATAACCGTGAGTTAGCTCACTGGCTGGAGAAAGCGCTGGTACAAAACGGTTTTGCCGTTGACTGCGTTTTTGATGGCCTGGCGGCCGACCATCTTTTACATAGCGAAACGTATGCGCTGGCGGTGCTGGACATCAATATGCCAGGTCTGGATGGTCTGGAAGTCGTTCAGCGGCTGCGCAAACGCGGGCAGACGCTCCCTGTCCTGCTGCTGACGGCGCGTAGCGCGGTGGCCGATAGGGTGAAAGGGTTGAACGTCGGAGCCGATGATTATCTGGCAAAGCCGTTTGAAATCGAGGAGCTGGATGCCCGGCTGCGGGCCTTGCTGCGTCGCAGTGCGGGACAGGTGCAAGGCATACAGCAACTGGGGGAGCTGGCGTTTCACGATGAAGGCTATTTTCTGTTGCAGGGGCAGCCGTTGGCGCTCACGCCGCGTGAACAGGCGCTGTTGACGGTGCTGATGTACCGTCGGTTGCGACCGGTTTCACGTCAGCAGTTGTTTGAGCAGGTCTTCAGCCTGAGTGATGAGGTGAGTCCCGAAAGCATTGAGTTATATATCCATCGCTTGCGTAAAAAGCTACAGGGAAGCGATGTGCGTATTGCTACGCTGCGCGGTCTGGGCTATGTGCTGGAGCGTAGCGATGAATTGGGTTAAACCCCAATCGTTATACCTGCAACTGCTGATGTTTCTGGGCCTGCCGCTAATGTTGCTGTGGGGACTGTCGGCATTTAACAGCTACGTTAGCGCATTACAGGCGGCGACCCAGGCGTATGACCGCACGTTGCTTTCATCCGCCAGGACCGTCTCTGAGCGGCTGGTGGTGCGCAATAAACAGCTGGAAGTGAACGTGCCATGGGTGGTGCTGGACAGCTTTGAACTGAATATGAATGACCGACTGTACTACAAAGTGGTTGATCCGGCGGGGAAGGTTATCTCTGGTTATGACGATTTACCGGCGCTGCCGCCAGCTACCTCGCGCACGCGGCTTTATCCGGCGCTGGCATGGTTTTATCACACTGAATATCGCGGTGAGGCAATCCGCGTGGCGCGTCTGCTGCAGCCCGTCAACGAAGGCGGCATTGTCGGCATGGCGGAGATTTATGTTGCCGAAACGCTGCAATCGCGGCGTTATCTGGCGCGACAACTGCTGTTTTCCTCGTGGGTTTCGCAAGGGCTGCTGGTACTACTGACTCTGGTGCTGGTTGGCTGGCTGCTGCGCCGGGTGTTACGCCCGATGCGCCAGCTGTCATCCCTGATGGTGCGTCGTGAGCCAGGCCTGCTGACGCCGCTGCCGGAGCTGCTGCCATGGTCGGAAACCCGTCTGCTGATTGTGGCATTCAACCGTTATCTGGACCGACTTCGCGGTCTGATCTCTCGCCAGGAGCGCTTCAGCGCGGATGCTTCCCATCAGCTTAAAACGCCGTTGGCGGTACTGAAAACTCAGGCATCGGTGGCCCTCGCCAGCGCCGAGCCGCGGCAATGGTATGAGAGTTTACAAGCCATGAGTAGCACGCTGGAGAGCACCATTCAACTGACGGAGAGGCTGTTGCAGCTGTCTGCGGTGAAGCGCAAAGAGCAGGGGGAAAGGCATTTCTCGCCGGTTAATCTGTATGAGGTGGTGCAAAGCAGCTGTTTTACCCGACTGGCGCAGGCGCGTAGTAAAGGGATCGATCTGGGCTATGAAGGGGAACAGGACGCGGTGTGGGTCGAGGGAGATGAAGTGCTGCTCGGCGAACTGTGTGGGAATTTGCTGGATAACGCACTGAAATACACGCCGCCGCAGGGGATGGTGACCGCCCGGCTGCAACGAGAAGGAGAGGCCGTGGTGCTGGTAGTCGAAGATAGTGGGCCGGGTATAGATGAGCAGATGGTTCATCAGGCTCTGCTACCGTTTCATCGTCTTGATAACGTAGGCAATGTCCCTGGCGCCGGGATCGGCCTGGCGCTGGTTAATGATATTGCTCGCTTGCATCGCACCCATCCTCAGTTAACGCGTAGCGAGACATTGGGTGGGTTGAGGGTTCGGGTGCGCTTTTTAAGCGTAGCGAGCTGAATTATCTTTTTGATGATGCGAACGGTATTAATATAATTAAAAGTAATTAATTGTATTGTTATTGTAATTTTAAATTTCACCGCGAGGCCGTGAATTATATTTTACTTGCTGTATTTAACAGCAATTCTGCGACAATTTAGCGTCAATCAAACTAAACTTTTGCGTTATTTATCATACATAAATTACTTTTTCATAGACCACGAATTGTTACCTGTCAATGGCAAAAGTGTTGTTAAAAGTCATCTTTTTTGCTGAATTGGCTAAAACTTTTCTTGACTCAATCCTCATCAAAATCATATAGATATGATTGCGCCTGGGATGTTTGTCACAGTAAGAGATATTATTTTTTACATTTACTGACAATGTGCCATTGCGTTTTTTAGACTTGTGATATAATTAGCAACATAAATGAGAAAAAAACAATTAAAGATCAATAAATAATGGGCTGAGATATGCTTAAAAAATCGCTAAAGATTAGCAGCCAGGGATATCCAGTCTTTTTAAAACTGGTCGATTTCATTGTAATCAATGCGACGTTGGTTTTTAGCGCCCATCTGTTAGGTCTGGCGCCATTTAACACCATTGCCATTTTGAGTCTTCTCTTCTCAGTCTTTTTTTTGCTGTTTGCTGAATACATTAAAATGTACCAGCAAAAGATTAAGACGATCGGTTTGCGTAATCAAAAACGGTTGGTTTTTTGTACGTTACTGGCGATTTTTTTTAACGAACTGGTCAGTATGACGGTGGCTGAACCTGAGTCACTGGGCTACTTAGACAGACTGCCTTCCCCTTTTTATTCAGCCATTATTTACTGGTACTTCATCCCATTACCTTTTCTTTATTACATTCGCTTTTTTATTTTTAAGTATTCAACGAAAAAGAGTATACGCGTGGCGATTATTGGTCTGACCGACAATGGTCTGGCTGCAGAAAACGCGCTAATGAATGAATATGCCAATATCACATTAGATCTGGCTTTTTATGATGAGCGCGCCTTATCCCGCTGCGGCGATATCGTAGATAAGGTGAAAAGCCCCTTCCGTGGTCCGGTGATCAATCTGGTCGAGGAAGCCAAGAAGGGAAACATAGACGAAATCTATATTGCTTTACCGATGGTTGCTTTACATCGCATTCGTCACTTTTTGGCCATGATGTCAGACACCACCGTAGATACCTATATTGTCCCTGACTTTTATACCTACAGTAACAACATGTCCAAGTTACGCTCCATCCATAACCTGCAAACTATCGGTATCTTTAGTTCACCGTTTGAAGGGGCGGGCTCGTTTATTAAGCGGGCGGAAGATCTGGTTCTTGGCAGTATCATTATGGTGATGATTTCCTCCCTGATGCTGGCGATTGCCATTGGTATCAAACTCACGTCCCGTGGGCCGGTTTTTTTCAAACAGGACCGCTATGGCTTGAGTGGGCAAAAAATTAAGGTCTGGAAGTTTCGTTCTATGCGCGTCATGGAGAATTCCGATACGGTTATTCAGGCCACTAAAAACGATCCGCGGGTAACCAAATTCGGGAGCTTTTTACGTCGCACTTCGCTGGATGAACTTCCGCAATTTATTAACGTTTTGCAGGGAAGTATGTCGATTGTCGGTCCCAGGCCTCATGCGGTTACGCATAATGAGCAGTACCGCAAACAGGTCGAAAATTACATGATTCGCCATAAAGTTAAGCCAGGGATCACTGGGCTTGCGCAGATCAACGGGTTCCGCGGGGAAATCGATGCGCTTTATAAGATGGAAAAAAGGGTTCAGTACGATATTGAGTACATTCAAAACTGGTCGTTATGGCTGGATATAAAAATTATTATTAAAACTATTTTCAAAGGATTTGTCGGTAAGAATGCATACTAAATTACTCGTTATTACCGGGATCGTGATATCGCAGTCCGCATGGGCTGATTTAACACCGAAATCACACATTGGCTTTGCGGGGATAGACTTCCAGGGCAAGGTCGCTGTGGACTATGGTTATAATGATAACGTGTCTTATCAGCCACATAGCAGCGATGCTATCGGTTCCTCGTTTCAGAGTGCGGCGCCCGTTCTGAGTATGATTGGAGAGCGTGGCCAGGATAAGTATTTGCTGATGTACTCCGGAGATTATCGTAACTACTCAAGCGATTCCGCTGATAACTACAACGATCATTTTTTTCGTTTTAACGGTGCCTGGCGGTATGGGCTCAAGCATGGCTTAACCCTCAATCTGGAGGATTCGCTTGGGCATGAATCCCGTGGCCGTGGTATCACTGAGGGTTTTTTACCGAGCCAGTTTGAACAGTATGGGATTAAATCTCCGCTGACGACGAATTTTATCAATAGTGAATTGCGCTACAGCTACGGTGCACCTGATGGTCGCGGCAAAGCGGAACTGGCGTTGTTATACAAAAAACTGACTTTCGGTAACACTTCTGATGCTCAGGACAGTAGTGAAGACTTCTACAATTATATTCAGGAACAGGAATGGCATGAAAATAGCCTGATAGCGGAAGTTTTTGACCAATACTCATCCAGAACGCGCTTTCGCTATAGCTTTATTACTAACCAGCGTCGTTATGATAACAACTCAGATAAAGACACTAATGAGTATTATTTGCTGTATGGCCTGAAGTCGCAGTTGACGGGGAAAACCAATGTCGACATGAATATTTCATGGCTGTATAAAACATTTGAAAACAACGCAAACTCGCATGATTTTAATGGTCTAAACTGGGACATAAAAGCGGAGTGGAAGCCGTTACAGCAGTCTGTTTTCACGGCCCACTCTGCTCAAAGCATTAAAGACCCGTCGGAAGTTGGGGGATATATTCTGGTGACCCAGTATGGCCTTTCTTACCAGCATTTCTGGTTAGGCACTCGTTTTTCTACTTTATTGGACTACTCATTCACTTCGGAAGACTATAAAAAACAGAACAAGGATCGACATGATAAAGATGGCGTGTTTAGCGTCACCATGAGCTATGACTACACACCATCTGTTAATTTTGAGATTAAATATCAGATAGATACATTAAATTCGAATAAGGATACTGACTCGTTTTATATCGGTCCCAACGACAATCAGGAAGTCATTAGAACGTTGGGTTATGATAATTCTATGATTATGCTTAAAGCTAAGGTTCAGATCTAAAATGAAAATAATAGAACTGTGCGCGGTTTTGCTATTCAGTATCCTGATGGTCGGATGCACAACGTCCAGCCCGCGATTAATGGACGATCCTGCAACTGTTCAGCAGGATTACCGACTTGGGGCAGGGGATACTGTCAATATCGCTGTTCATGGTCAACCCGATATGACGATGCGATTTATTTTGGATAAGAGTGGGGAGATCAATTTCCCGTTTGTTGGCGCTCTTAAATTAAAAGATAAAACTGTCGATCAAGTGACCAACGAATTAACTCAACGCCTGACCGGAGATTATTTTACAACTCCGATGGTGACGGTGAGTATTGCCGAGTTCCGTAAATATTATGTTTCTGGCGAGGTGAAAAGTCCGAATGGCTTCGCCTATGAGCCAGGGCTTACCGTCGAGAAATCTATTGCGCAGGCGGGTGGATTTACAGATCGTGCTGACCGAAAAGATATCAACATTCGCCTGTCAGGGAGCAATCAGCTGCTTGAGAATGTCGATTTAACGCACTCTGTTCATCCTGGGGATGTCGTGATTATTGGCATGGGGTTCTTCTGACGATGAAACTATCAATAGTGGAAAACGGCAAAAAACGAGAAAGCAGTGTCGAATTCTCCCGCTTTGCTAAAGAGCTGAAAAAGAACGCCTGGAAAATTGCGCTGGCCGGTATTGTTGCCGGGGTTGTCGCGTATCCGTTAATCAGCATGATGTCCTCAAAGTATGTTTCAACGGCGACGGTGCTGATTAAGGCGCAGGCTGATAATGTTTCTCCGTTTCCACAGGTTGATGGTTTCGATTCAACGCGCAGTGGTTACTACGAAACACAATATGCGTTGATGCATTCACGTATCGTGCTGGAGCAAGCCGTACGTGATATGAAACTGGATGAAAACCCGGAATTTACCGGGGAAAAAGCCAGTGCTCAGGGGGCCGATAGCAATGAAAGTCGGCAACTGAGAATGGAGCAAGCGCTGAAAACGCTGTCGAAAAATCTGAATGTCATTGGAATTCGTACGACGAACCTGGCGTCTATTACCTATGAATCAACGTCCCCTCAGGAAGCGGCTGACATTGCGAATGGCGTCGCGCAGGCTTTCATCAACTACACGGTGGAGCAAAAACGCCTGAAGATGGAGAAAGCTCGCGAACTGAATTTTGAAAAAATGGAAGAGATTCAGAAATCGATAGCCAGGCAAAAAGACGAGATGGACAGCTATCTGAAAAATGCCGGGCTGCTGACCTTCCGCGGAATCGATGGTTTTGAAACCGAGCAGTTAAGTATCGTAACCAATCGCCTGGCCGATGCAACCCAGCGTCGGGTTGCCGCTGAATCCGTCTATAACGAGGTAAACGGGGGAGGTAAGTCCATTGAGAGCGTTATCTCGCTGCCTTCGGTCTCTAACCATGCTCAGATCCAGGATTTGCGCATTGCGTTGATTCAGGCGCAACGAACGTTGTCCGAACAGCGTAAAGTCTATGGGCCAAAAAATCCAGCCATTTTAAAAGCAGAGGCTGATGTTCAGTCGATCCAAAACCAGACTGGACGGGTATTGGGTGAGCTGAAGGTCGGTTTACGTCAGCAATATCTGGCAGCGCTGGCGGACGAAAAAAACTATCAACAGCAGGTGGCTGAGCAGAAAGAGATCTTCCAGAAAATGGCGTCAAAACGGGATGTCTGGAACAGTCAAAAGCTGTCGTTAGATAAAATGGAAGACCTGTATAAATCGCTTTATCAACGTACTCAGGAGCTGTCGCTGTCCGGCGTGAATGCCGATGCGGTGTTATACGACCCTGCGGTACCCGCGTTAAAACCGGCGAAACCGAATAAATCACTGCTGTTGCTGATGGTGGTCATGCTGGTGGTGGTGTTCAGCATCATGTATTTCATTGTCAAAGCGGCAATGGATAACTCAATCGGTACCCTCAGTCGCATGAAAAAACGGCTCAATGTTGTTCCGCTGGGTGAAATTCGTCGTTTTAGCGGAACCTCTGGGCGCGCGCAGGTGCGGGACATGATCATGAAGAACCCGCTGAATGCCGATATTGTGCACGGTATCCGTACCCGGATTATGCTGGATAATCGACCTTTACAGACGCTCGCCGTGGCGTCGACGGAGCACGGCGATGGGCGTTCATTGTTGGCGAATCTGTTAGCTAACTCTTTTAGTTTCGACCAGAAAACACTGCTTATTGATGCGGATTTCTTTAACACTGGTGGGCTCACATCCGAGCTGGCGTCAGCTACATCCGCAGGCTTAGCGGAACTGCTGCGCGGGGAGACAGAGCTTGAACAGGCGCGGATCAAACTCAGTGATAATCTCGACTTTATTCCACACGGCAAGAGCACAATCTCATCTTTACTGATGCTGTCTTCGGAGCATGTTGAACTCTTAATGCGCGAGTTGAAATCGCATTATCAGCGCATCATTATTGATGTTGCTGCTGTGAATCAGAGTCAGGATGTTCAACTGATCAAACGTGCCGTTGATGGGATTGTTTTCATTGTGAAAGCCGGGGTGGGGTCGGCGGGACAAATCGCCAACGCACTGGATAAGATCGAGGAAAATAACGGCGTGGTGATTGGTGCGGTGCTCAATGCAGTTGAAGAAAAGGATCTTGAGACGCAAGAGGGTCTGCGTTCACTGAACTTCAGTACCGATCAACTGATGGCAACGCCAGGCCGCGTATGAGTCTACTGAAGAGCGCTTCCACGATAGCCGGTTCATCAGTCATCTCGCAGTTGATTGGTGCACTGTCTATTTGGTTGATTTCACACAAGTACGATATGGCTGAAGTGGGGCTTTATGCGCTCAATTACAGCATCGCCGTGGTGGGCGCTCAGGTGTGTACCTTTGCATCACAGCTGCTAATTCCTAAACAGCAGGATGACGAACTGGTGCAGAATGTCGTGTTTTGCTTAATACAAAGCACGATCATTGCCTTACCTTACGCCGCACTCACCGCGTGGCTGTTTCACCAGAACATCCTGTTTCTCTATTTGCTGACGCTGGCAACGGCGTGGGTTTTAATCTCGGAAAACCTGTCTCTACGCACGGCTAACTTTCGTTTTCTGATCTTCCAGCGCATTTCTGTTTCTGTGGTCGTTGTGCTTTCCGTGCTTCTTACGCACCATGTGCAATTGTTTTATTGGTCGTGGGCCTGCGCGACGATGGTGCTGACCATAAGCTGTATTTTGCATTCGTTTGATATTCGTTCGGTGGCGGCCAGACATTTGAGACCCGCCAGTAATTGGCATTTTTTCAAACAGAATATTCATCACATTACCAAAGTGGGCAGTGCGGAAGTGCTGGCGATGGCCAGCAGCAATTTGCCGATTATGCTGATTAACTTTTGGTTCTCGGCGCTGACTGCGGGTTATTTTTCCGTGGTTAGCCGCTTTTGCCTGGCGCCGGTGGTGATCATCGGCAACGCGGTACGCAATACTATTTTTTCCAAGTGGTCCATCGACTTCAGAAATAATACCTTTAACTATCAGGAGTATACCAGGGTACGTATGCTATTGCTGGTACTAGGGGTTATCTGTACTCTTGGGGTTTTTATTTTCTATCCGATTGTGATGCGACTCGGTTTTAGCGAAGACTGGATAAACTCCATTGAGACGTCGCGCTACATGCTGCCCTATTTATTCCCTGCGCTGGCGATAAGCCCTCTGACGGTAATAGAGCTTATTTTTGGTTCTCATCGCTATTTTCTGCGTATCCAACTGGAACAGCTGGCGATTGTACTATTCGCTTTTGTCGTGACGCCCTATTTTTATAAAGATTATGCAACGTCGGTCATCTTGTTTTCTTCACTGACATTTATTCGCTACGCCTTCATTTATCTGAAAATGAATAAGCGGGCCAATCTCCTGAAAGACAAGCCGGTGATACTATGACGCTGAATACCGGATACTATTTACAGGTTTATACCTTTGTCACGTTGATCCTCTGTGGCCTGGTGCAATACTTTACCGGCATGCAGTCAGTGCTGTGGATACCTTTTTTCCTCACCTTATTGATGGTGGGATTATTGGTTATGCAGACGCGTGATGGCTCGCTGCAACTGGATGCGCAGGAGACGATTGTCCTGGCGTTGTATTTCTCGTTCCTGGTACTGGCTGGAACATCGACGTTGATTCAGGGCGGGATCACCGTTGCGATTGTGGCATTTAAAAACGAAATTGCATTGTCGCTGGTGATGATCTGTTTGCTGCTGGGATTTTGCCGGGAATCGCAGATTTATCGGGCAACGCGCTATCTGTATTGGGTGTTTTACGCGCAGATCCCGGTAATGATTTATCAGGTTTTACTGGTCGTTCCCCAGCGCGTCGCGGTGCGTGGTGAAGATGAGAAATGGGACTCTGTGGTTGGCACGTTTGGCGGAGACCCCATGGGGGGCGGTAACACTGCCGCAATGGGCCTGTTTTGCCTGTTAATTATGTTGTTAAAAGTCTCTGAGTATAAGCATGGGCTGACCACGTTTAAATCCATGGCGTTGCACATTGTTCTGGGGATCGGACTTTGTATCATTGGCGAAGTGAAGTTCGTCATCCTGCTATCGCCTATATTCCTGGCGTGGGTGTGGCTCTCACCGAGCTACGTCAAAGACGTTAGTAAGGTCAATCTGAAGACGTTGTTGGTTATTGTGGCGGGAATGCTGTTGCTTATTAGCCTGTCGATTGTGATCCTCGCGTATTATTATTCTTCCGCGTTTGGCGGCGATCCGTCGAAAAGCTCGTTAAGTATTTTTATCGACTCATTAAGCTATATTTTTGATCCGAACTACATTATGTCTACCGGGGAGTTAGGGCGCTTTACGACGTTCTTGTTCTGGTTGAAAAATAACGATCTGTGGGGGCTTTCCGGAACGTTATTTGGTTACGGGCTCAACGCCACTAACAGCGGGAGTACTGTGTCGCCGGGCTTTTTGAATATCATCTATAACTTAATTCTCGACTCAACTTCCCTGAGTATGCTGCTGTGGGAAGTGGGGGTGATCGGCACATTAATCTTTATTAGCTTATTCATTTATATCCTTAAGGTCTGTCAGCCAAAGCCATTACTTACGCTTGAACAACTGGACCAGCAGGATCTCCAGTTATTGAGCTTTGCACCGGCGTTTAACGCTTTTGCTATCAGTTGCTTAATTAGCTTACCTTACAGCCAGATACTGATGATTACACCGATGTTACAATTCCTGTTCTATTTATCACTAGGATCAAGTTTAGTGATTCGTCGAACCGTCCTTCGCTGTGTAGGGTAATTGTATGGACCAAAAACCGTTTATTTCAGTGAGTATTAAAACACTCAATGAATCTGAATGTATTGAGAAAACGATCGACAGTATTCGCCGACAGCTTGTTGATTATCCACATAAAATTATAGTGGCAGATAGTCTGTCAACGGATAACACCCAACAGCTTGCTATCGATAAAGGGGCGACCGTGGTGTCCTTAACTAACCCAGAGGATCGCTGCTGCGGTGTCGGGCATCAGTTAGGTTATCTGTATAGTGAAGGGGAATATCTGTTACTGATGGATGGTGACATGGAGCTGGAAGAGGGCTTTGTGGATCAGGCCGTCGCGTTTTTGCAGGCTGAACCGGAGTATGCTGGCGTTGCGGGAACCGTTGAAATGGACGATGCTGTAAACTATGAATTTAAATCGCGTAAGCAACGCATTAATAAAATCTATCCACTCGGGGATAGTGACCATTTAGGCGGTGGCGGGTTATATCGCCGCTCTGCAATTGAAAAAATTGGTTATCTTACCAACCGTAATTTGCACGCTTATGAAGAAGCTGAACTGGGCCTGCGCTTGCTCGATGCGGGTTATAAACTACGTCGTCTGAATATTCCGTATTTTATTCATACCTCGCATACCATGCCGACTTTTCAGATGCTCAAGCACCGCTGGAAAAGTGGATACTATCAGGCTCCGGGTGAGCTTTTACGTTGTGCCTGGGGAAAACCTTATTTCGGCAAAGCGTTAAAAATGGTCAGGAACGAGGCGATTTTTTCTGTTTATCTGATTGCCTTGTTTATTGCGGCTGTAACCTTCAATCTTGAACTTTTCGACATTGCATTTCTGCCCTTGCTTGCGTTTATTGTCCTGAAAACCGTGCAGAATCGATCGTTATTGAACGGATTGCAGAGCGTAATGAACCTGGCCGTGCTTTCTGCCGGACTGGTTAAAGGCTTGACTAAACCTGTACGCGATCCGTTGACTCCGCCTGACAGTAAAATCATTCATGAATAACTAAGGCTGGCGCAATGAAAGTTTTATTAGTGAATAAGTTTTTTTTCATTAAAGGCGGCGCGGAAACGGTTTATTTTCAAGAGCGCGATATGCTGAAACAGGCCGGAGTGCAGGTTATTGATTTCTCGATGCAGCATGAGAAAAATTTCCCTTCAGACTATGCGGATTATTTTGTCAGTAATGTGGACTACCACAAAGCGAGCAATCTGCTGGGGGGTATCAAAACGGCGGTTAGCTTTATTCATAATTCACAGGCCTGCAAAAAAATGCTGGCGCTATTAGAAAAAGAGCGCCCGGATATTGTCCACTTTCACAACATCTACCATCAGTTAACACCGGCGTTGATTAAAGTTGCGCGCAATTTTGGCTGCAAAACGGTGCTGACTGCGCATGACTATAAGATTGTGTGCCCCGCGTATTCCATGCTGCGCGACGGCAAGGTGTGTGATTCCTGTATTACCGGGACGGTTTTCAATGCCTTCAGGTATCGTTGTCAGGAAGGTTCAGCCTCAAAAAGTTTACTGCTCTCACTGGAGGCAACCTGGCAGTATATTGCGCAAAATTACCAGGCGCTGGATGTGATCGTTTCGCCAAGCGTTTTTTTACGCGGCGTATTGTTGCGCACGCTGCCAAATTCGCGCATTGATGTCATCGTCAATGGCGTCGATGACAGTCGTGCCCTGGCCGAAGTAAGCGATGAGGGCTATATGCTGTACTTTGGCCGTCTGAGTCGTGAAAAGGGTGTGGCTACACTGTTGGCGGCGCATGAAAAAATGCAGAACAAAGCGCCGCTGAAAATTGTGGGGCACGGTCCGTTGCACGATGAGTTAGCCGCCAAATATCCGGACGTTGAGTTTTTAGGTTATGTGCAACAAGGGGAAGCCCTCGACAAGCTTATTAAGCATGCGCGAGCGGTGATCCTGCCTTCAGAATGCTATGAAAACTGTTCAATGGCGATATTAGAGGCGATGTCCTTAGGCAAGCCGGTTATTGGGTCGCGTATCGGCGGTATCCCGGAACAAATTCGTGACGGTATCGAAGGGATTTTATTCGAACCGGGTAATGTGCATGAGCTAGCCAATGCGATGGACGCCCTGGCCGACTCGCCAGAGAAGGCGCGGGATATGGGCTTACTTGGTCGAGCGCGGTTGAGTGAAAAGTATGCGCTGAGTAAACATATGGATACCCTACAGGCACTTTATAAAGAACTGCTGAGCAGGCCATAGTATGAGTAAAAAAATAACGGTTTTTGGAACGCGTGGTATTCCTGATGTACTGGGCGGTGTGGAGACACACTGTCAGAATCTTTATCCTGCGATTAAACAGCAGTTCGACGTTGATATTTGCGTAATTGCTCGCTCGCCATATGTAAATTACAAACGATCGGTATATAAAAAAGTCGAAACCTACGCGCTGTGGGCACCTAAAAAGCGCTCGCTGGAAGCTATTGTCCATTCCGTTATAGCGGCGTTTAGGACATGTATCGACCATTCGGATATTGTGCATGTCCATGCTATTGGCCCTGGCCTTGTGATCCCGCTCTTACGCGTGATGGGTAAGAAGGTGGTTTTTACCCACCACGGGCCAGATTACGATCGCCAGAAATGGGGATTCGTAGCCAAAAAAATATTGCTGCTGGGTGAACGTTGGGCGGTGAGATATGCCAACGAGGTGATTGTGATTTCTGAAGTTATTAATCAACTGATCCAGAAAAAACACGGTCGCTATGATGCACATTTAATTCACAATGGCGTAAACGAGCCGCGATTGTTATCAGAGCTCACCATCGACAGTACGCTCTCCCGTTTTGGACTACAGCCGAAAAACTACCTCGTGGTGGTTGGGCGATTTGTGGAAGAAAAAGGGATGCATGATGCCATCGCCGCCTATCAGCGCAGTGGTTTGACCATGCCGTTAGTGTTAATTGGCGATGCTGATCATCCGACCGAATATAGCGTGCGACTCAAAAAGCTTGCCGCCGACACGCCAGGTGTTGTGATGACTGGTTTTTTACGCGGTGATGAGCTGCAAGCGGTATTTTCGCAGGCCAGGCTGTTTGTGATGCCTTCATACCATGAAGGATTGCCCATTGCGTTACTGGAAGCGATGTCATTTTCTCTTCCTGCCGTCGTCAGTGATATTCCGGCTAACCTTGAAGTTCAACTGCCTGCCGAGGCGTATTTTAAGGTGGGAGATGTGACCGGTTTGGCCGAAAAATTAACCCAGTGGGCGACAACCAATAGCGTGGACTATCGTGTATATTTACAAAACTACAATTGGCATGAAATTGCCAAAAAGACGGTTAACGTCTATCACTCCATTGATAAAGATATAGGCTAATTTTGACCAGTCCTCAAAATCGTCCTCCCATCATCGAACGATTTTATTCTCATCTTGATGAGTCGATTGCGCAGGGGTTGACCCCTGAACAAAAGGAAGAGGTGGAAAATGCTATCCTGGCATCGACGCTAGCTTCGCGGCATCAGATCGATATTCGTCGAAGCTTTCCTTTTTTCAGTAAGCGTTATTATCTGGTTTTTTTGTTTGGCAGAGATTTACGTCGCCAGCATCGCCAGGAATCTACCCTGTCGAGAATGCTGCTCACTTTTTTGCTGCTGATTGCCGTGTTGTTCATCACCTGCTGCGTATTGCTGACGCTGTATATGATCAAATCCGCGTTAGGTATTGATGTGTTCCAAAATTTTCACGTAGGTATCTGGGACTGGTGGTTAAGCCTGAAAGACCGCTAGCGTTAATAAACCTGTAGAGGCGTCGCTGCGATGAAGTGTAAATGGGTTTCTGCGCTGTTGTTGATGTTCTTTCCGTTGACGGTCATGGCCGCATTAACGACCGTTACCCCCAAAGCATTGACAGGCCCACTGACCAATCCAGGGATCGGTGTGGCAAGTTTTCATCAGGGATACGGTGAAACGCTGGAGCTGGCGGATTATCCCAATACCGGATTTGAATACGATCGTTTTTACTGGCGGGATCTGGAGCCAGTCGAAGGCCAGTACAATTATGCGTTGGTGGATGAGGCCTTCAAATACGCGGCGGCACATCGTCCTGCGATGAACGTCGGGTTACGGTTTATGGTACTGGCGGAGCCGGAAAGCGGCTCGCAAATTCCTGACTGGCTGATTAAAAAAGGCGTGAAAGGCACCTGGACGCCAGATAAAAAGACATTTGTCCCGGATTTAGACGATCCTCTGTTTATTGAGTACAGCCAGCGTCTGTTGAACGCATTTGGTAAGCGCTACGATGGCAATGAAAACCTCGCATTTGTTGATATTGGTATGGTGGGATCGTGGGGAGAATGGCATAACAGCAACTTCCCGAACCTGAAGCCATTACTGGAGCGATATACCACGGCGCAGCTGGATCGCTACGTCGCGATGCACTTTTCTGCTTTTCCGGTGACGCCAAAAATCATGTTGATAAGCGGCGGACAAAGTCTGGCGAATGCGGTGGCTCGTGGGGCAGGGTGGCGTGCGGACTGTTGGGGAGACCTGCGCGTATTTTCGGACTCCTGGAACCATATGGCTGATGATTACCCGCAGCGATTGCTGGCTGCGCAGCAGAGTTATTCTGGGTTCAACGACGCCTGGAAACGTGCGCCGGTGAGTCTGGAGATCTGCTCGTATATGCAGGACTGGAAGAACACCTTTCACTATACACGTGCTGAAGTGCAGGGGATTTTTGACTGGGCGGTCAAACAGCATGCCAGTACCATTAACCTGAAATCGAGAGCGATACCCAGCGACTATCGACCGATTGTCGACGATGCGCTGACCAAATTGGGCTATCGGTTTCGCCTGGCGTCTCTGAGCCATGAGTCCGTATGGGATAGCGGGCAAACGCTGACATTGAACAGTACCTGGTACAATGAGGGTGTCGCACCGATTTATCTGCCTTACATGCTGGCATTTCGTGTTGTGGACAACGCCAATAAGGTAGTGGCACAGGGGAATTCTACGGAGGATATTCGCCGCTGGTTCCCCGGTAAGTATCAGGTCAGTTATGCGTTATCTATGCCAGGCCGATTGGCGAAAGGACAATACGCGATTGAGGTTGCGATGCTGGATAAGTCGGGTGTGGCAAGAATTAACTTTGCCAATGAAGGGAAGCAGAGCAGCGGCTGGTACCGGGTATCAACAATAACGGTACGCTAGTCAGACGCAGCAGCGAACCTGATGGTCAGGCTCGCTGCAGAGCACATCAGATGTTATAACCATTTGGGTTATTTTTTTGCCAGTTCCAGGTGTCACGCATCATTTCATCAAGGTTGTAGATGGCCTTCCAACCTAGCTCTTTGTATGCCAGCGATGGGTCAGACCAACATTCGGCAATGTCTCCGGGTCTTCTGGCGACAAACTTATAGTTAATTTTGGTCTGCGCTGCTTTTTCAAATGCCTCAATCAGATTAATTACGGAATAGCCGACACCGGTACCGAGATTAATCACCTTATAAGCCGCGCCTTTGTTCTGGCAATCCAGCGCGGCTAAATGACCGGTCGCCAGATCCATGACGTGAATATAGTCACGCACACCCGTACCATCAGGGGTTGGATAATCCTTACCGTACACCGATACGGTTTCCAGCTTACCAATCGCGACCTGGGAGATATACGGAACCAGGTTATTAGGGATACCGTTAGGATCTTCACCAATACGACCCGATGGATGAGCGCCAACCGGGTTGAAATAGCGCAGGCAGGTAATGCGAAAATCGGGCTGTGCACGTGAGAAGTCGGCCAGAATTTGTTCGACCATTAACTTAGACGTGCCGTATGGATTGGTGGTACCACCCGTGCGCGATTGCTCGCTCAGCGGCACGCTTTCCGGATTACCATATACCGTAGCAGATGAGCTAAAAATGAATCGATTAACGCCTGCGGCCAGCATCTCATCCAGTAAAACCAGCGTACCGGTGACGTTGTTTTCATAGTAGGCGAGGGGCTCTTTTATCGACTCTGAAACCGATTTGAGCCCCGCAAAATGAATGACATCGGTGATGTTATGGTCGGCGAAAATGTTTTTTAATGCCTGCCTGTTGAGAACATCACCGATATAGACAATGGGCTCTCTTCCGGTGAGTTCCGCGACCCTGTCAAGCGAGATTCGGCTAGCGTTCGACAGATTATCAATGACAACGACATCATCGCCTCTTTCCAGTAGCGTTAACACAGTATGTGAACCAATATAACCTGCACCACCAGTGACCAGAACTGCCATACAGACTCCAGATAAACGGGGATTGATTCACGCCAGTACCATAGTGAACGCGTTATTGGTAACGCCTGGTAAGGTAATAGTTGCGATACTTAACCATGCATTTATAAGATATTTTTTTAAGTATAGATAAAAAGCTGAATTTGTTTATTTTTGTATCATAAACAATAAAGTTATTTGAGAAGTTCAGCGTGTGGACGCCGTCACTGTGGTTGATTGATGAATTGATTTGTTCGATCAGATTCTCATCAAAATTAGCGTCATTCAGTGTCACTAATTCTTTGATATAGATTGATTTTCCATAAGTTTCAGGCGTGCATTCCTGTGTAAGGAAAAATATTCTGTTATCAACATGATAAGGGGCACCCGCTCCCCGATGATGATGATTGCTTACCTTCAATGCCGGATTAATTCGCTGCCACTGTCCGTAAAGATGATCTGCCGAATGAATAATTATTTCATTATCCATCGTGGTGGACAAAAGATAACATGTTTCATTAACTGAGATAAATATGTTGTCAGTTAATTCGGTATCAGAGATTAAAACTTTAACTTGCTTCCAGCGCGCAGGGAACTCTATTGACTGAAACAGTATTACCTCTTTTCTTTCTGAAGACTCGGGGATCATGAAGAGTTGATCGTTGATATGAATCAGGTAAGGGAATGACAAATGACACATTAAGTCATCAAAACCCTCAAGTCTAATATCATCAAGTTCAACCAGTTCGCGATCAAGAACGCGACATCGTAGCGTGCCTTTTGAGTTGCGAAAGCTAAAAGCTTCATAAAAAACATACAGTTTATCGTCCTTTTCAATCAGAAAAGGATCGGCCTGAAATGTATATTTCTTTTTTAACTGCTGTGCAGTGGATTTGCTTAATATCTCCAGGGTGTTATCAGGGAATAAGTGTGTGCCATTATCCTTAATAAGCATGATATCCCACGATTCATGATAAAATAACATGTTTATTATTCTTTTTATTTTTGCTTGCATTCGTACCGGCTCCTTATTATCGCCTGCACCATGTATGAACAGTTGTCTGTACTCAGTGCATGAGACCTGTCGCAATATTTTATAAATGTGCGAAAACCGATGCAGGAACACCAGTAGCTATTTTAAAGCTAGTCGCAAGTTTGTGTTTTGTCTATAGCACAAAAGTAGGTAAAAGCTATCCAGAGCATCCTTGCTCCAGTGGTGGGATTACTCGAAATGCACCTGCGGGTTATCTGCAAGGGAAACGTAGGTTTTGCTGTTTTTATCCAGGGTACGGATTTCACCGCTTTCGATGTCATACACCCAACCGTGCAGACGAAGCGCATTATTGCGCAGCCCAACCGCAACACAAGGATGCGTTTTAATGTTGTTAAGCTGTGCGATAACGTTCTCTTCCACCATGGCGTTAACTTTATCGATTGGGTTATCCCAGGTCTTTTTATCGACCACGGCTTTCGCGGCATCGGCATAGTGCAGCCAGTGAGCGACAGCGGGCATCGGATCCAGGGGCTGGCTATCGGCAATGGCTTTCATTGCGCCGCAGTTGGAGTGTCCGCAGATGACAATATCCGTCACGCCAAGTGCGACAACCGCGTATTCAATCGTAGCGGATACACCACCCGGTTCCGGCCCGAAAGAGGGGACGATATTACCGGCGTTGCGGATAACGAAAAGCTGTCCGGGCTCCTGCTGAGTAACGAGTTCTGGTACCAGACGGCTATCGGAACAGGAGATGAAAAGCGCTTTAGGATTCTGGCTGGATGCCAGGCTGCGGAAGAGTTCCTTGCGTTGAGGGAAAATCTCTTTTTGGAAGTTGAGGAAGCCCTCGATGATATGTTGCATAGCAGTGTCTCTTGTCTCTGTTTAAGCAGGTTATGATGAAGATCACACTTTCCAGTTTAACACCAGCCGACAGAAGAGAAAGACTTTATAGCAGTTCAGCAACATCTTTGGATAATTTTGCCCCACCGTGGCGGGGCAAAATAGTGTGATGCGCGCTACGCGTTCTGCCGTTTTTGGTACGCCATTTTAAGTCGGTTCATCGCTTCTACCAGTACCGGGCGCGGGCACCCAACGTTTAGCCTCATATGGCCCTCGCCACCGGGGCCGTATTGCGCGCCAGGTGATAGGCCAAGCTTCGCTTCATGCACAAAAAAAGCGTTTAGCTGTTCATCGCTGAGACCCATTTTTTCCGCGTTCAGAAACAGGAGATACGATGCGCCGCCATACACTATCGAGATCAAAGGACAGTGTTTTTCAATTTCACTTTTCACAAACGCTATATTGTCGGCCAGATAGGCTAATAATTTCTGATGCCAGTCGCCACAATGGGTAAAGGCGCTGTAAATGGCCGCCTGTTGCAATGAATGCGTCTCTGCAAGGTAGCAGTTATCTAAGAAACTATAGAACTGATGGCGCAAGTCATCATTTTTAATAATGGCGATTCCGCCCTGGATCGCCGCGGTATTGAAGGTTTTACTGATTGAGGTCAGCACGATTGACTGGCTACCTGTCGCTTCGTCGAGAGTAAAAAACGGCAGGTGGCGCTTGCCTAGCAGGGTTAAATCACTGTGCACTTCATCAGACAGAATAATGACGCCAGCCTGCTGGCAATAGTGGCTTATTTTTTCCAGCGTTTCCCGCGACCACACCATACCGCCGGGATTATGCGGCGATGGGAACAAAAACATTTTGCACTGCTTTAGTTTCTCGCTGAAATCATGCCAGTCAAATTCATAGTGCCCGTTCTTCTCAATGAGTCGAGTTTGAATCAAATTCCTGCCGCTGGTGTTAACCAGATTAGGGTAGGGATCATAGATTGGCGTACAGGTTAAAATATTATCGCCCGGACGGGTAAGCGCCATTAAAGAGAGTACGATAGTTTTTATGACACCGGGAATAAAATGTAACCAGTGTACCTTGATATCAGCATCATATTGTTGTGCATACCAATGAATAACAGATTCTTTCCATTGCGGGTAATCCAGGTTATAGCCTTGCACCGGCTGCGACACCACCGAATGCAGCGTGCTCATGATTGGCTCTGGTGTCGCAAAATCCATATCTGCAATCCACAGCGGTAATACATCGGTGGTACCGTACATCTGTTGTAATTGCCCATACTTGCGACAATTAACATCCCTTATGACAATATCATCAAACAAAGACATTGTTGACTCCTGGAAAGTCTCTGAAAATAGTGTAAGCAACGCAAAAGCGAAGAATGTTTATGTATATCTAATAGAAATATTAAATTTACCCTGGTGATGGTTTATATTTGGCTATTTAGTAGTCTATGATTTTTGCTCAACCATATTCTCAGTGGCTTCATCGGGTTCATATTTAGCAATGCCAATACCAGTTGCCGCCCACAGTAGGGCAAAGATGACGCCGCTGTAACAGAGGATTGCCCATGGTAAATAATCAAGCGTGGCAACACCCAGCATAGTGGCGCAATAAACGCCTGAGGCAGACCAGGGGATAATCGGCTCGACAACAGTTCCGGCATCTTCAGTGGTTCGCGAGAGGTTTTTTGCCGCAAGCCCTCGTTTTTTGTACTCCTCTTTAAAGGCATCACCGCACAGCAGCAGCGGCAAGGTCCCATTTGCCGTGCAGGCACAGATGGTAAATGTTGTCACAATCGTGGTAGCCACCAGGCGGAATGTGGATTTAACGCCTTTTGTTAGCGCGTTTATCACGGTGTGCAGAGAGCCTGTCGCACTCATTGCCCCGGCAAAGCTGAAGGCGCTGAAGACGGTAACGAAGCTGCTAAACATTGAAATAGCGCCGCCTCGCTCCAGTAAACGGGAAACATCGGAAGACAGTGTCGGCAGATTATCTCCGGTAAGCATTGCGAGCTTAAAGCCGCTGACCACGGATTCGCCGACAGAGGATGCCGTGAATTGCTGAAAGACTAACGCCAAAATCATTGAGACTATCGTAGATAAAAAGAGCATCGGAATGGGCGGTCTTTTTGACAGTGAGCCATATAAAACGATGATCGGCGGGAGCAGTAGTAGAATATTAAAGTGATAAATCTGACCAATAGAATTCATCAAGTTGGTAATATTGTCTGGCGCGCTGGAGGAAGCATCAATGCCCATGCCCATATAGCTGTAAACGACGCAGCAAATAATAAAACCCGGGCCAGTAGTCCACAGCAGATGGCCGATATGCGAGTACAGGTTTACCCCGGCAGCCAGTGCAGCCATGTTGGTTGAATCAGAAACCGGTGAGAGCTTATCACCAAACCAGCAGCCTGAAACAATGGCACCAGCGGCAATGGGCAGCGAGACATTCAGACCAATCGCTACGCCAATCATAGCAATACCAACGGTCCCGATAGAACCCCAGGAGGTACCGGTGCATACTGAGATCAGTGCTCCCAGCATAAATGCCGAAATATAGAAATACTGCGGGTTAATCCACTTCAGACCATAATAAATCATCATTGGAATAGTGCCTGACACCATCCATGCGCCAATTAAGAAACCGATACTGGCGACGATTAATATGACCGGCAGCGCTTCAGATATTTTATTGCAAATAGATTGTAGAATGTCATCCCACGTGTAGCCGTGAGCGATGGCGATAAACGAGGCGGTTGCCGTTCCCATCAGGATCATGGGCTCAGCACGAATATTGAAGATAAAATATCCGACACTAATCCCGCCCAGCATGACTACCATGGGTAAAACTGACCAAAAGAAAGACAATGGCTTTCTGTTGTTGGCGGTGCAGTTATTTAATTCCATAATTCCATCCCAATCGTTAATGGTTGAACACGTCAAATAAATACCTGCTACAGGTTACTCATATCTGAGTAACATAGTTGCCAGAGCTCATGGCTGAACCCTATTTTATTAACTGCGGCAGATTGTTTTTTTTGACCTGCTATTTTGGTGCTTATATTTTATTAGTAAGGTAAGAGAACGTTTGGCGAATAAATTACCCCTCGGCATAAGGTGAATGATGTCGGCGTTGTTGACTCAATTTGCGATACTGCTGCGGCGGCATACCGACGTATTTATGGAACGAGCTGTAAAATCGACTGCTGGAGCGAAATCCTGCAATTGTAGCGATATCCAGAATTGTTTTATCC
Organism: Citrobacter sp. A316; assembly: GCF_002042945.1. Taxonomy (NCBI): domain Bacteria; kingdom Pseudomonadati; phylum Pseudomonadota; class Gammaproteobacteria; order Enterobacterales; family Enterobacteriaceae; genus Citrobacter; species Citrobacter sp. A316. The sequence goes on along the minus strand of NZ_MVFZ01000017.1, from coordinate 113,815 downwards.
GTATCGCTGAGTAAAGCCCGCACATGGTTGATGCGCATCGCGGTAATATACTGTTTCATCGTCAGTTGCATCACCCGATGAAAAATACCCATCGCATAATTAGGATTGAGCTTAACGTGTTCGGCAATAGCATCAACCGTAAGCTGTTTGTCACAGTTGGCGGCAATAAACTCCAGCATCTGGCTGACGTAAAACTGTGAATGCCGTGAAATACTGTTTTTCTGGGTGCGCGACGTTTTATTACCCAGTACCGGCCGCCAGCCAGCGAGGCTAAAGCGCTTGAGCATTAGCGCGATTTCATCAATGGCTAACTGACGAATTTGTTCGTTATCGCTATTGAGTTCATTCTGCCAACGCTGCACTTCAAACGCGCTCAGCTGCTGTGAAGCCAACGAAGTAATCACCATCCCGTGGGTCACGTGATTAATCAGCTCCCTGTCCAGTGGCCAGGACAAAAACAGATGCATCGGTAAGTTGAAGATGGCCATCTGTTTACAGTGCCCGGCATCCGTGAGTTGATGGGGAGTACAGGCCCAGAACAAGGTGATAAAACCCTGTTTGCTCTTCACCACTTCGTCATTAAAAAGATATTCCACATCACCATCAAATGGCACGTTCACTTCAACCTGACCATGCCAGTGGCTGTAGGTCATAGCCAGCGGCGCCCGCAGTTCGACATCCATACGCTGATACTCTGAATAGAGCGCCAGCGGACTTCGCGACTTTTTCTCATAGCTGCGACACATATGTGGGTCGAGCGGCAGCTGCGGGGTACTTTTTGCCATTATGGTTGGGTTCCTGGATAGTGATTCCGGCCATGGGGTAACGCCAAAGCATGAACATAGCTTAACCGAAAAAAAACGTCGTTTTCTCTCCATTTTCGCGAAGTTATTCCCAAAAACTCAGATCCTGTGCCTGTCGCTTGCCGATCTGAGATATCGGGAATGGTGAGCTTTAATCTTAAAAGCGCTCAATCATAAGGGACTTTGTTGTACCTGACGGATGGCGGCGCGGGAAGCTTATCCGGCCTACTAAAGCCTTTAAGCCGTAGGCCTGATAAGCGAAGCGCCATCAGGCAGTGCTGATCCAATTCTGTTACGGCCTGTTTTTTGCTCTCATCCAGCCCCCGAATCAGACGTTTTCGTATCCGATTTTACCTCTTAAACCCTAATGTCATGACTGCTGTCACATTTACAATCTAATTTTGAACGATCATGTTCAAAATTAGATTTTAGAGTGATAACGTCAGGTTGTGCGAGGTTGATGTCCGCTTGTTACCCAGTCTATGAGATTTTTTATTGTATTAAAACAATTACTTAAAGAGAACTAGGGGGAGCAATGAGTGAAGCCAATTTAGACAGAGTAAGCCAACTGGATGTCCCGGAAGAACAGGGTGCCAGTAAGAAAACGATCCGCAAAGTTATGTTCGCCAGCATTTCGGGAACCGTTATTGAATGGTATGACTATTCGTTATATGGAGCTGCTGCTGGACTGGTTATTAATAAACTCTATTTTCCGAATCTTTCGCCAACCATTGCCACGCTGGCCGCTTTTTTAACCTTTGCGGTCGGCTTTGTCTCTCGTCCTTTAGGCGGGGTAATTATTGCCCATATTGGCGATCGTTATGGACGTAAACCGGCCTTGATTTTTGCTGTGGTATTAATGGGTATCGCCACATTGGCGTTGGGACTGTTACCCACGTATCATCATATTGGTATTTGGGCGACAATTGCTCTGGTGCTTATCCGCCTGATGCAGGGATTTGGTTCGGGTGCGGAGCTTGCGGGGGCGCAAACCTTTGTTGCTGAATACGTACCGGTTAAACAGCGTGGTTTTTATACTTCGTTGATTAATGCCTCTACCGGGGTCGCTATTCTTCTTTCATCGCTGGCATTTTTTCTTGTAACTCAATTGCCGGATGAGGCTTTTATGAGCTGGGGGTGGCGTGTTCCATTCTTGTTCTCCATTGTATTGTTTATTGTGGCTATTTATATCCGTAAACATCTGGACGAAACCCCTGAATATGTAAGGTCAATGGAAAAAGCTGAAAGTAATAAGAAAACCCAGTCTGTCCCTATTAAAGCATTGATCGTTAACAGCCCGAAAAACCTCATTTGCGGCTTCTTAAGCCTGGCAGGGCATCAGGCGAATGGGTATTTACTCAGTGTTTTTAGTATCAGTTATCTGACTAATACCCTGGGGATGGCGAAATCTGAAGGTTTGATGGCGCTGATGATTGCCGTGACGGTCAATACCATTATGACGCCGATAATGGGAAAAATGGCCGATAAATATGGTACTACTGTGGTCTTCTCTTTTGGCGCGATTTTCCTCGGCGCTTTCGCTTTCCCATTATTTTGGTTTCTTAATAGTGGCAATATCGTGCTGGCAACCATCGGAATGTGTATTGCTTACGGTATTGGGCATGGTGCGACGTCTGGGGCACAAGGCGCATTCCTTGCGAATCTCTTTCCGACCCAGTACCGCTACTCTGGTATTGCTTTATCACGGGAGCTTAACAGCGTTATTTTTGCCGGTTCGACCCCCGTTATTGCCGCAGCGCTTATTACCTTTGGCGATGGTGAGCCAACTCTTCTAATTTGCTATCTCATGTTTTGCAGCTTGTTGACTTTAGTGGCCGTGCAAATGGCGAGGGGATTAAAAGAACATCATTAATGGACGTTCAGGGAATAGCGTAAAATTCACTAATGAGGTAAAGATGAAAATTATTATTGCAGAGAATAAAGATATTTTAGGTCAGAAAGCCGCTGAATCAGGTATCCTTGCCATGCGACAAGCATTGGCTCAGAAAGAACACATTGCCATTATTCTTGCGACTGGTGCCAGCCAATTTCAAATGCTGGAAAATCTCATCCAGGCGGATATTGACTGGTCCCGAGTGACGATTTTCCATCTGGATGAATACATTGGTTTAAGTGACGATCATCCGGCAAGCTTTCGTCGCTATCTTCGTGAACGCGTAGTTGAAAAATTTCCGACACTGAAGCAGTTTGTCGGCGTTAATGGTTCTGCTGAAGATATCGATCTTGAGATTGACCGTCTGAACAGGTTGATCGGCACGCAGGCTATTGATGTTTGCTTCGCAGGTATTGGTGAAAATGGGCATCTGGCATTTAACGATCCGCCTGCTGATTTTACTACTACTGTTCCCTATTTACAGGTTGCACTGGATGATGCGTGCCGCCAGCAACAGTTAGGTGAAAAATGGTTTAGTTGTATAGAAGAGGTTCCGTCCAGGGCTATTTCAATGAGCATAAAGCAGATTATGCGCTCCCAAGTGCTGATCCTAAGTATCCCTGACAGCCGTAAAGCGCAGGCAGTAAAACAGGCCCTGCAAGGCCCCGTGGTAAACACTGTTCCTGCCTCTATTGTTCAGCGTCATCCTGCATGCCAGATATTTCTGGATAATGAATCCGCATCGCTAATGACTGAACGGTAAGGGATGAAAGATGAAAGTCACTCCAGGTTTGTTTGATATACAGGTAAATGGGTTTGCCGGCATTGATTTCAATGATGAAAATATTGATGCCGAGATGCTGGACTCTGCGCTAGAGGCTATGCTAAAAACCGGCGTGACCTGCTGTCTGCCAACGCTGATCACAGCATCTAAAGCGGTATTGATGAAACGCTTTCAGGCGCTCGATAAAGCGGTTGCTAACAGTGAGCTCGGTGCGTTAATGGTTCCGGGATATCATCTGGAAGGACCTTTTCTGAACCCGGCAGACGGATATGCCGGGTGTCACCCTGCGGAAGATATGACGCCACCTGACCTCCAGTTCATTGCTGACCTCGAACACGGCCTTTCAAGACCGATTCTACTGGTCACCTGTGCCCCTGAATTTGATGAAGGAGGGGAATTTGTGCGAGGGCTAACGGCAAGGGGAAAACGCGTTGCAGTCGGACACTCCAGTATTGGTCATGCTCAGCTTCAGATAGCGGTCAGTGCAGGTGTCAGTTTGTGCACGCATCTGGGAAACGGTATACCTCAGGTACTGGCAAAGCTGGATAACACATTACAGGCGCAATTGAGTTGCGATGCGTTACATGCCAGTTTTATTGCTGATGGATTACATATTCCAACATTTGCGCTCAAAAACCTGCTACGGGCAAAAACGGTGTCCCGTTCAATTCTGGTAACGGATGCGATGAGCGCTGCAGCTTGTGAACGCCCGGGGATGTACCCTTTTGCCGGGACAATGGTCGAACGCGCTGAAGACGGCACGGTTCGCCAGCCAGGGGCAAGCAATTTAGCGGGTTCTAGCCTGACGCTGGACAGGGCGGTGCGTAATCTTGTGATCTGGCAACTTGTCGGCTTTGATGAGGCCATCGCGATGGCGAGCGTTCACCCCATGCAATTTATGCAAAAAGCCATGGTGCACCACCAGTGTGCAAACCTGGAGAGCAGAGTCATTTGGGATGAAAACAATACCGTTATTGAATGCCGCATTGGCGCTACCTTAAGCAGATGCTTTCATTAAAAAATGGGGCAGCAATGCCCCTGTAACATTCTTACAGTCTTTCCCTTCTCTAATAATATTTCTCAACGTTATAACTCTTTGTTCCTGCTCATATGAAAAGTTAAATCAGGGTTGATCGATGCGTTGCCTTTCTGGATACTTCGTCAGGTAGCTCTGATGACAACATGCGCCTCTGCAGAGTTACTGTGGGGGAATGCGGCAAACTTCCCGGTCTGAACCCGAAACGTGTTAACAAGAGCATGAATAATAAACGTACAATAGACTTTCTTACCCATTTACCGATTACCCGTGGCTTGCTCAATGATAAGGAACGCGTGTTTCTTGCGGTTCTGAAGGGCGACGTTAAAACCCGAAGTGAAGCCACGAAACGGATGAAGATTCGTTCAACGACGATCTCTGAGCATGTAGCTGAACTTCTTGAGGCTCGCTTGCTAACGGAAGAACCCAGCGAGCATGTTGGGCGAGGGAGACCGTCGCTGACGCTTGGCGTCAATGCCAACAGAGTTGTGACGATTGTTTTTCAGGTGATTAGTCAGTCGGTGCATACGTTTATGGTTAACCTGGCCGCACAGATTATTGCGCATGAACATACTGAAGCGGCACCTGATAGCGACAATAAGGCTCTGGAAGCTATTTTTCGTAATCTTTATAACGACATCATTGCCAGGCGACCTGAAGACGCAGAAATAGCAGGCATTGTTTTTTCGCTGGGTGGGGTTTTTGATCGGACCACGAATAGCTGGATCCATACCTCTCGCTGGCCCAAGATGCACAATCTGGATATTAGCACCGTTTTTCCAAAAGAAAGCCACTCGATAACGCTCTCACGTACGTTGGATAATGAGCTGTTGATCCATCTGCTACAGCAGAATGAAAGTACATTGTTATTACACTGGGGATACGGTGTGGGTTTTGCATTTGGTCAGTCCGCAGACAACATTGTGGAAGGGGGTTACGCTTTTGGCGAAATCGGTCACTGGCATATCTCAGAACAAAATGCACTTTGCCACTGTGGACAAAAAGGTTGCCTGGAAACGGTTGCAGCGCTGTGGTCAATCGGACACGAAGTGCTGGGAGAAGAGTTTCAGGCGGGTGATGATGAAGAGAACATTGCTACTCTCCTTGCATCAAAGGATCTGGCAGATAACCCAGCAGTCCGGCAAGCGATTGATCATATAACAACAGCAGCTTCAAACGTTTGTCGCGTATTCTTTCCTAAAAAGCTGATTGTTTCTGGCCCTTTCGTTAAAAATGCCTGTATTTGGCAAGCGTTTTGCGCGGGATTTGAGCAGCAAAACAGCTTCTTTGGGCAGACGATCCAGCAATTGTCCGTTAGTCAGGTCAGCCGCGATCTCGGTGTCTACGGTGCGGCGATACCCATACTCGAACAGGGGCTCGCAAAGCTGTTACAGTGATGACGCGTCTCATTATGACGAGTCTGAATTTGGTCAAGAATCGCGCGGAGTAGCTGAATAGCGCGCCAGATGTCATCCTCTGTGTCACCATCCCACTCAGGAACGGTGACCAGTTCGGATTTATACTGTTTCATCAGGATGTGTGCATCAGCGATCTCATCCCGACCGCAGCCCGTTGCAATGTGCGATATTGATTCTGCAGGCAGGCAGGAGTATGGGTTGAACTCCTCACGTTCTGCGCTGATAAGTTTTTGTAGTTTTCGCATGATTCGTACGAGCTCAGAGTCTCTAAATCAATCGCTTAATTGAATTTTCCAGAGAAAATAACACAGGGTGTTTTAAACCGCAAAAATATGAAGGCTTATTGTTTTTCTTTTCTGGAACAGGAAAGGGGTAAAAAACCTTATTTTTAGGGAAGCATTCTGTATAAATGCTCATGTGGTTTAATACTTCGCTGTTCAATGGTTTGGCCTTGTTACATATCTCGTTGGCGAATGCGCTGCATTTGCTGCAATTACAACGGCACGCAGAATAGTCAGTCGAGATGAGGGAATCATTATTGCCAATGTTAAATCCTAGCTTTCCTCGCCGGATATAAGCATCCATTATTCCTCTGGCTTCATATTTTAGCAGTAATCCCTCCCGTTCACTCTGCGTTAAAGAGGGCGATAATATATAACTCAGCAACAAGATGGTTCTTTCATTTATGGATGGGTATAGATTTAAATCGTTGATCTGTTTTGTCTTGATGATGAAATAGGATGCGATGACAAAGCCAAGGCATCGAGCGGTACTCATCTGCAGATCCCAGTTGTCTTTTTGTACGGTATATTCGTAAGTTACAGGCATGAGTGAATGTTCGTACGCTAAAAAGTCGGCAATAAACTCCATGGTCCTGATATACGGAAGTTGGTTGCCATTCATCTTGATGTATTGATGTTGGCAACACATCAAATGAACCAATTCATGAAAGAAGACAAAGTTCATAAAAGAGCGAGCGGTGTTGAGGGATACCTCTACTGAATGTATGTCAACGCGATTGGCTATAATACATAGCGCTGTATCGGCTAAGGCTGTGTGTTTAAATATGGAGGCAAGATCGAGACTGATGTTTAAGTTGTATGCTCCCGCAACAATTATTACCCATGAATAGAATCTGTGATTAATTGCAATATATGCAATATCTTCGCGGATAGCTATCTGGATTAATGGTTCATTTTCGTTCACAAAACCCCATACGGTTTTGCTCACCGGGATGAGTGAGTCTTTACCCAGCCAGGCTTCAATCATCAAATCCAGCTCAGTAAATGAGTACCATGTAATATCGGTATCAATATCTTCAGGTGAACACCAGGATTGATAAGGCCATGCGTCAGGCATTGTGTCGGGGAATACAACATTGTTTAATGATTCTCGTATTTGATTCATTTTGCTATACGCCATCAATCAATTGCTTTGCTTACTACCAGAAGGGAATCGTAAGTTGCTGTTCTGGTAACCTATTTTCTCCTTAGAATGTGAAAGTGATGCTTTTAACGTTGGCCGGTTTTTCTTCCCGCCAGGTTATGCCAGTGTACGATCCCGCTGTGTTTACAGTTTCTCCAAAATTCAGGTTAGTAAAGTTGTTATCACCCGAAAGTATGAAAAACACATTTTTTTAATTAACACAGTCATTCACAGAGTAATTCATAAATACGCTACATCGGCTATATATGTACAAGGACAAGTGTAGAATAATTTTATGCAGAAACAAAATCCACCAAAAGCAAATGTGTGCAACTTATTGAAAAATAATATTTATTTGTTTTGCGAGTCTTATAACATATAAGAATATACGGCTGTGTAGCCATTATTGTAGGCGTGTTTACGCCTACTGCGGCGATCATATTAAATATCTCATTAAGAATAAACCATGATAAATGAAAGTGTTGTCCTACATGTGTAGGAATATTCCCTGGATATTGTGTTAATGATTTGATGTTTATAAAGGTTTAAAGTTTAATTTTTGTAAATCAAAATGTTATTTTTATGATTTATTCATTCGAATTATGAAAAAATAATAAAATATACGCGTAGCTATGCTAGAATTTTCCTCTTAAAGTCTTGCGTTTATAAAACATAATATTGAAGACTCACCTGCTCTATAGCCATCGCCTCTCTTTATTTATCGGGATTCTTATACGCAATGAACGCGATAATCGTTGACGATCACCCATTGGCACGCATTGCCATCCGCAACTTACTCGATACTAATGGTATCGCAGTGACCACCGAACTCGATAGCGGGGATCAAGTGGTTCAAACCGTTGAAAAAACTAAGCCCGAGCTGTTGATTATCGATGTAGATATTCCCGGTATCAGTGGCATCGAAGTGTTGGAGCAGCTGAGAAAGCGGCACTATGCTGGTGTAATCATTATCATTTCAGCCAAAAATGAATTTTTTTACGGCAAACGTAGCGCCGAATACGGTGCCAACGGATTTGTGAGTAAAAAAGAAGGCATGAATAATATTCTTGCCGCAATCGAAGCAGCAAAAAATGGCTATAGCTATTTTCCCTTTTCCCTTGAGCATTTTACTGGTACATCCGTCAGCGAGCAGGATAAGCTTGATACGTTGTCGAATCAGGAAATGAGAGTATTGCGTTATATCCTTAATGGCATGGATTACAGCACAATTGCCAGCAAAATGAATATCAGTAATAAAACGGTGAGTACTTATAAAAGCCGGTTGATGGAAAAATTAGATTGTTCATCATTAATGGAAATTTATGATTATGCGCAGAGAAATAAAATAGGATAGAGTAATGCTGGAACGCTTTTTTATTTTTTTGATGGTCATCTTGACCATCGGATTGTCTACGGGTGTAAGCTCAGCTCGGCAAGTTGAGCTAAAAAGTAACTATAATACCTCAGTACAAAATATCAGCTTGAACAGGGAAGAAACAAACTGGTTAGCGCATAAAAAAACCTTGGTTGTTGGTACCTGGTTACCTGAAGTCTCCCCCATTGTTTATCAAAATAGCGGCGAATATTATCGGGGAGTCAACGCAGATTACCTTGCGTTAATGCAAAAGAACCTCAATCTAAAAATCATTATAAAGCAGTATGATAATGAACAAGAGGCGCTGGCCGCGCTCGCCAATAACGATGTTGATACGCTGATAACCCAACTGTCCCGACGCCAGGATGTTGGCAGAAATTTGCTGCGCACTTCGGCATTGCTGACGACGTGGCCGACGCTTGTAACATCGCTAAAAAACACCATGCTGCCGCTGACCACCAACCATCAGGTTAGCGTCGCGTGTGTGCGGGATTGCCCTTTTCTCGATGTTATCCAGGGGGCTTTTCCTGAGGCTAAAGTCTCATTTTATGACGACGAGTATCAGGCCATGGCGTCGGTAGCGGATGGTGATAACCAATATTATATTGGTAACAATATCACCAGCAGCCATTGTATATCTCGATATTTCTCACAATCACTGGTTATTACGCACTACTTTGATAAGCAGGAACAATATAATTATTTTGTCGTTAACGAAGAACAGCCTGTATTAAGAAATATTCTTGATGGTTTCATTACGTCAATCAGTAATGAAATTCACATGCAGGTCATGCAGAACTGGCTGAACCGCGGCAATCTTGCCTATCTGAATGCGCCTATACCTTTCACCGTTCAGGAAAAAGCGTGGTTGAAGAAAAAGCATGTCATCCGCATTTTGATCAACCCAGATTACCCGCCCTATACGCTGGTCGATCGCAGCGGTGAATTACGCGGTATTCTTGGCGATTTGCTGAATATTATTCATCTACAAACAGGGCTTGATTTTGAACCCGTTTTAGCTAGCTCCAAAAGTGAGCAGACAAAACAATTAAGCGGCGAACGATGGGATATGTATCCCACGATCACCCTGACTAGTCAAAATCAGCACAATTCGGCCTTTAGCGATCCGCTGATGAATGTGGAATTTGTGATGATCACTTCGCGCCAGGAAACCGTCGATTCACTACTGGAGAAGCCGATACGTATTGCTCTGCCTGCCGGGCATGTGCTGGAAAGTGAGCTGAAACAACGTTATCCGCAAGCCACCTGGGTGAATGCTGATACTGGCAGCGTTGCGATGGCCATGGTCAAGGAGGGCAGCGTTGATGCGGCAATCGCTACCGAATTGTCGGCAAGATTTATGGTCGATCATTACTACCAGAAAAATATGCACTTTTTTAGACTCCCGGATATGCCTGGCGCCTCGGTAAGTTTTGCAATCTCTCCCCGCGAGCCGATGTTGAAGTCTGTTATGGATAAAGCGCTACAGGCCATACCGCCACGTGAAATTTTGCAGATGACGGAGAGGTGGTCGAAAATTTCCAATACGCAGGTCGATTTCTGGAGTCGATATAGCAAACAGTTCTATCAACTGGGGGTATTCGCCCTGCTGCTGATAGCGATCAGCCTGATCTGGGGGATCTCACTCTCCCGTGAAGTAAATAAAAGGAAACAATCGCAGCGGCTACTGGAAGAGCAGCTTCATCTCAAAGAAGCATTATCTCAAGAACTGGAAAACGAAAAGAATAAAGCGATTGAAGCAACCAAGGCCAAAAGTCGCTTTCTGGCGAGTATGAGCCATGAATTACGTACCCCGGTAAGTTCGATTGTTGGCTTTGTGGAATTACTGTCGAGTTCAGAACTCAGCCCGGCACAGCGAAAAGAGGCGATTGCCCTTACCGGGGCGACGGCCCAGTCATTGCTTGGGCTGATCGGTAAGATTCTGGATGTGGATAAGATAGAGTCTGGTAAATACCAGGTTGTTCCTCAATGGACGGATCTCTCGCAGCTCATTGAATTGCAGTGCCACTCTTTCGATGCTTTAGCCAGACAGAAAGGTATTACGCTGGCTTGCGTCAGCCAGTTGCTGGCAAACGAACGGGTATTTGTCGATCAGCAGGCTTTGCGGCAAATTCTCACCAACCTGGTGGGTAATGCGTTGAAGTTTACCGAGCAGGGCAGTATTCATGTGACGGCCCGCTTGACGCCTGACGGGGAGAATCACGGTACCCTGACTATTGCCATTAGCGACACCGGTTGCGGTATTAGTGAAGAGGAGCAGGCGGGGCTGTTTCATCGTTACGCGCAGGGGCGCTGCGGGCGTCAACAAACCGGTTCTGGTCTGGGGTTATTTATCTGTAAAGAACTGGTGATGCTGATGGGTGGGACGCTGGAGTTGATGAGCGTCCCGTTGCAAGGAACCACGTTTACCATAACACTGCCGGTTGAAACTGCTCGACAGTCGATTGTATCGGATGGCGATGCGCCGGGTACTCTGTTACCGCTGCCGTGTCTGTCTATTTTGATAGCAGACGATAATCCAACCAATCGCCTGCTGCTCAAGCGACAGTTGAATGCCATTGGCTACAGTGTGGATGAAGCGTGTGATGGGGAAGAAGCAGAAGCCAAACTGGCGAAGAAATCGTACGATCTGCTGATAACCGATGTAAACATGCCGAAAAAAGACGGGTTTGATCTCGCGGCTTCGCTACGTCGTCAACAGCCGAATTTACAAATATGGGGACTGACGGCCAGCGCACTTCCACAGTCACGCGATCGATGCCTGCAAAATGGTATGAATTTGTGCCTGTTCAAACCTGTGTCGATTCAGACACTGACCCATGAATTGAGTAAAATCGAAACCGGTTATTTGTCTCCTTGTACAATCCGGCATTTGAAATTCAATGTGTTGACGGAAAATACCGGCGGCGATCGCGCACTAATGAACGAGATCCTCGAGACATTTCGTGAGGCAACGCTGAATGATATACAAGCGGCTGAGAAAGCCGTTCTGCAAGATGAACCTCAGCTGTTTTTGCGAGCCCTTCACCGGTTGCATGGCTCGGCGCAAATTCTGGGTATCACTGCGCTACAAAACCTGTGCGAACCTTTCGAATCCAGACGACATGACGATCTTCCTCTGGCAGTCCGCGAGGAGGCATTGCAGAAGATTATTGCTGTTATGCGGGAAATTGAGATTGAGATAGACAGTCTGATTAGCCATTAATCCCCCTGATCGGGTAGCCGTAGCTGCCCGATCAGGAGAGAAAGTCCTGGTTTCAACACTCCGTAGTGCTGAGTACTACTGGCCTGCGCCGATCATCTCGCTATCGATCACAATGCCTTCTTCTGCACCTTTTAACACAAGGTTTGCTTCATAGTATTTACCGGTAGACAGCAGTTTTTGCGCGCTGGTAACGGCTTTACGAGTCTGATTCAGGGGCATCAGGTATTGGGTCTGAAGCACGCTGATACCAGCCAGTTGCAGGGTATCCACTGCACCTTTCCAGTCGCCTTTTGCCATTTTTCCATTCGCTGTTTTGATAGCGGATTCTTTGGCCGGAGTAGCAATATAGTCTTCTGACAGCGCGATCGTAGCGTTAATAACCACGTACTGATCGTCAATCATCTTGGCTTTAGGCGCAGCTTTTACAAATTTCGCCCAATCTTTGCTGTCGCCTGCCAGCAGGGAAGCAGCGTCATCGGTTAATTTTTTAGCGCTGTCAGGCTGTCCATGAAACAGGGCCAGACGAGCAAGCTGAATATCACGCATCGCATTTGCGCCTTGCACTGCGACCTGCATAACATCGGCAGCTTCTTTTTGTACATTTGCGGTAGCAGCTTGCGCCGGAGTGGTTGTGGTAGCAGTAGCAGCCATCACTGGTGCTGAACCCATCATGGTTGCAAGCACACCCGCAAGAATAATCTTTTTCATTACTTTCTCCTGAATAAATTTGGTATATGTCACCAAACGCAATAAGCATATTAAATAATGTTAAAGAGCGAAATCAGAGCCAGGACAGAATAATGACCGTTTAATCCTACACGTGTCAGATGTCTGACATGTGTAGGAATATACGCATAGCGACATTCTCTTGTTCTTATATACGCTTCCTTAGCGGAAGTCTTATCATTCCACTGTAAGTAACATATGTTGAGTGAGTAATAATTCTTGTGTCAACAGGTTACATTGCGTTTATGTATAACGGAGGATGTATGTTTGTTTTTAATCAGCGTAGCCTGAGAGCGTTTAATGAAAAAACACTCGTTCATTATAAAAAGCACGCGACGATTATGGCGGTATTGATGTTGATTTGTGGCATCTGCTGCTTGATTTATCCGATTGCTGCAGGTGTTTATTTAAGCTATGCAACCGGCTTTATGTTCCTGGTATGTGGTTTCTATTCTATTTATAGCCTGTTTAGCTCAGGTAAAAAGCAATTGAAAGCCAAATTTACCTATGCCTTTTTTGCTATCGCGTGGTTACTGCTGGGTTACTGTTTCCTCGTGAATCCTGTGATAGGCATGAATTCATTGGCAATGGTATTTTGCTGCCTGTTTATTCTGGGTGGTATTTTTCGTATCGCATCTGGGGTCAAACTGTTCCGTAGTCCGGGTTATGGATGGAACATTTTTATTGGTATTTTTGACCTGCTTATTGCCGGTGTGTGGCTGAATATGGATCCCGACAGATCGTATGTATTCACCTCAATCTTTATTGGTGTCGAGATGATCTTTAGTTCTTTAGCTTTTATCAGTCTACGTAGAAATGCGACGCTGGTAAAAACTGATAAGTTCGCCGATAAAAATTAATGCTACCTCTGGAGCACATAGTGAATATTAAGATGATGGTTTCTGCAGCTATTCTTGTGACCTCTGTTATGGTGCCAATGACCCGTGTTTTTGCTACTCAGGCAACGGAAGCTGCGCCGCAAGATATGACCTGTAAAGAATTCGTTGATATGAGTCAGCAATACAAGACGGCAATTGCCTTTGTGATTGTTAATAAAAATTCGGACTTTAAAGGCGATGATTATGTTCCCCTGCATGAGGTGGAAACGGAAGCTGTACCGAAAATGGTTAAAATGTGTCATCAGCATCCGAATACAAAACTGGGTGAACTGGCTGTAAATCTGAAAGGTTTCGGTCTGCACTATTGATTAACCGTTTTGATAGCCTGGCATTCGTTAGAACTGACAACCTCTGTACCTACCCCAGCCGTTCCCTACAAAAAATCCGCATAATGTTGACCCTGCTATCCACGAGAAATTCTCTGGATAGCCGTGCCCGCTAATAACCGTAGACCTGACAAACGAAGCCCCATCCCTGGGATTTAATAATCTAAACCCAGGGATAGGGCAGGGGATCAGCGTCGAGCTTTAAATCGCGCTAACATATTTTCAACGAGTACAAAGAACACTGGAACAAAATAGATTGCCAGTACCGTCGCAGCCAGCATCCCACCGATAACCCCCGTACCGACGGCATTTTGCGCACCTGAACCTGCACCGTTGCTTATTGCCAGCGGAATAACCCCCAGGATGAAGGCCAGTGAGGTCATCAGAATAGGGCGTAAGCGCATTTGCGCGGCTTCCACTGCGGCTTCAAGCGGTGTTTTCCCCTCTTTCTGCATAATCTCGACGGCAAACTCGACGATCAAAATAGCGTTTTTAGCCGACAGCCCCATCGTGGTGAGCAGGCCGACCTGGAAATAAACATCATTGCTCAGGCCGCGCAGATCGGTGGCCAGCAGAGCGCCGACCACCCCGATTGGCACAACCAGCATCACCGAGAATGGTATTGACCAGCTTTCATACAGTGCCGCCAGTGCCAGAAACACGACGATCAGCGAAATGCCGTACAGCATTGGCGCCTGGTTTGTGGACAATGCTTCCTGATAAGACAGACCGGTCCAGGCATAACCGACGCCCGCGGGCAGTTTGTTAATCAGCGATGCCATAAATTTCATCGCATCGCCGCTGCTTTTCCCTTCGACCGGCTGGCCCAGAATTTCCATTGCTGGTTGACCGTTGTAGCGTTCAAGGCGAGGAGAACCGTAAGTCCACTCGGTGGATGAGTAGGCGGAAAGCGGCGTCATTGCGCCGGAGGCATTACGTACGTACCAGTGATTGATATTGTCCGGCAACATACGAAACGGCGTATCGGCCTGGACATACACTTTTTTTACGCGCCCCTGGTTCAGGAAATCATTGACATAGCGACTACCAAACGCGGTGGAGATGGTCTGATTAATATCCGATAATGCGACGCCCATAGCTTCAGCCTTCCTGGCGTTGACGTGAATGCGGAACATCGGTGTATCTTCCAGGCCGTTCGGACGCACCCCGTCAACCTCACCGGATGACTGGTTGGCTAGCGCCAGAAGCTGGTTTCTGGCCTGCATCATTTTTTCATGCCCAAGATTGCCGTTATCCAGCAGCTCCATATCAAACCCTGATGCGGTACCCAATTCCGCGACCGCGGGTAAATTGAACGGATAAACGACGGCATTATTGATGGTGCTTAAGGCCATCATTGCCCGTCGAATAATGGCGGTAACCGAGTTTTCTTCGCCAACGCGTTCTGACCAGGGCTTCAGGCTGATAAACGCCAGACCGTTGTTTTGTCCCTGACCGCTGAAACCAAATCCGCCGACGGTGAAAACAGAAGCAACGTTTTTCTGTTCTTTCGTCAGGTAGTAGTCCGTTATTTCCCCGAGCACTTTGCTGGTGTTCACCATCGTTGAACCCGAAGGCAATTGTGCCGTGGTCATGAATACCCCCTGATCTTCTTCAGGCAGAAAGGAGGTCGGAGTGCGTGAAAACAGCACGATCATGCCTGCACCAATGACTAAATAGACGACCATATAACGGCCTGTGCGACGTAGCAGTGTACGGGTGCTGTCCGTGTAGTGCTGAGTGCATTTCTCCATGAAGTGATTGAAACGGGTAAACAGAAAATGTGTGTTTGCCTTTTCTCCCTCGTGAGATTTTAACAGCATGGCGCAAAGTGCAGGCGTCAGGCTCATTGCCACAAATACCGACAGCAGCATGGAGGAGATTAAGGTGATGGAAAACTGACGGAAAATTTCACCCGTTGCCCCGCTCATAAACGCCATCGGCATAAATACGGCGGATAACACGACGGCAATACCAACCAGCGCCCTCTGGAGCTGGCCCATTGCTTTATGCGTTGCCGCTTTTGGAGACAGGTGCTCTTCAGCAATAATACGTTCTACGTTCTCAACCACCACGATGGCATCATCGACTAACAACCCTATCGCCAGCACCATGCCAAACATCGTGAGCGTATTAATCGAAAAACCGGCGACGTCGAGTATTGCAAAGGTGCCGAGGATAACCACCGGAACGGCGATAGTGGGAATAAGCGTCGCACGAAAACTTTGCAAAAACAGGTACATGACGAGGAATACCAGAATGATTGCCTCGATCAAAGTATGAAAAACACCCTGAATCGAAATCTCGATAAACGGCGTGGTGTCATAGGGATAAACGGTTTTCATACTGGCCGGAAACCAGGCCGATAATCTGTTCAGCTCTTGTTTGACCGCCTGGGATGTTGCCAGGGCATTGGCACCAGCGGCAAGTTTAATCGCAATCCCGGCGGCGGGTTTGCCGTTGTAACGTGCAACCGTTGCATAATTTTCCGCCCCCAGCTCAATGCGTGCGACATCGCGCAGCAGAACCTGAGAACCATCTTGCTGAACTTTAAGGAAGATCTTGCCAAATTCATCGGTCGTTTGCAGACGCGTCTGGACGATTATCGACGCATTTAACTGCTGATCGGCTGACTGAGGCATGCCCCCCAACTGCCCGCCGGATATCTGATTATTCTGTACTTTAAGCTGGGTGATAACGTCCTCGGGAGTGAGGTTATACTTGTCGAGCTTTTGCGGATCCAACCAGATGCGCATGGCGTATTGCGAACCGAATAACTGCACGCTCCCCACCCCGGCAGTGCGGCTTAGCGGATCTTTAATGTTCGAGGCCACATAGTCGGCAATATCATATTGGCTCAGACTGTTATTATCAGAGATAAAACCGGCGACCATTAAGATATTGCTGCTGGATTTATCAACGCTGATCCCTTGCTGTTGTACTTCCTGTGGCAAGGAAGGCATCGCCAGCTGCAGTTTATTCTGTACCTGAACCTGCGCAATATCGGGTGACGTACCCGTTTTGAAGGTAAGGATAATCGAGGCATTACCTGCCGCATCGCTGGTGGATGACATATACATCAGGCCATCAAGACCATTCATATTCTGTTCAATCACCTGGGTGACGGAGTCTTCAACGGTCTTCGCGTCAGCCCCTGGGTAGGCAGCGCTGATGGTAATGGTTGGGGGTGCAATTTGTGGATATTGGGCGACAGGCAGGTTCATTATCGCGATACCGCCCGTAAACATCATGATAATGGCGAGCACCCAGGCGAAAACCGGGCGCTCAATAAAAAAGTTGGCCATGAAGAAAGAGTCCTTAATGCCTGAAATATTACTGTTCAGCTACCGTGTCAGGTGCGTTCAGTTTTGAAGGGAGGACCCGGGCTTTGATTCCCGGACGAATTCTTTGTAATCCGGACACAATGACCCGATCGCCAGGATGTAATCCCGCGGTCACTAACCATTGATTACCAACGGCTTTCACTGCGTTTATTTCACGCAGTTGCACTACGTTTTCCTGGTCAAGGATCAGCGCGGTGGCTTTTCCTTGCTCGTTATGCGTAATTCCTTGCTGGGGAACCATCAAAACGTTCTGCTGGCTACCTTCGTCCAGCAACGCCGTGACATACATGCCGGGTAAAATTTCACCTTCAGGATTGGGAAATACAGCGCGCAGGGTTACTGAACCGGTGGTTTCATCAACAGCGGGATCGGAAAACTCAAGCGTACCGGTATGGCGATAGGGTTTGCCGTTTTCCAGCATCAGCTCAACCGGAATTTTGCCTTGTTGCTGGGCAATTTTGCCGTTGGCCTTCTCTTCTTTCAGGCGTAAGAAGTCCTGTACTGACTGCGTTAAATCAACATAGATCGGATCTAACCGCTGAACGGTGACCAGCGCGTTTTCCTGATTGGCAGTAACCAGGGCACCCACGGTCACGGAAGATTTACCGCTGATGCCGTCAATGGGCGAGGTCACATTGGCGTATCGAAGATTGATGGTGGCTTGTTCAAGATCCGCTTTAGCGACGGCAACATTGGCTTGCGCTTCATTAAGCTGTGAACGCGTCGTGTCATAGTCCTGGCGGCTGACGTAATTAGATTTTATTAATGCTGCCTGCCGATTGAGTGTCAGACGAACATTATTGGCGGTAGCCTGTGCCTTTGCCAACGCACCTTTGGCTGAGTCCAGTCGTGCCTGAAGCGGGGCTGGATCAATTTGATACAGTGACTCTCCTTTGCTGACTTTATCACCTTCAATAAAGTTGCGTTTTATGATGATCCCACCAACCTGAGGGCGTATTTCGGCGATCTCGAACGCAAGCGCGCGACCCGGAAGTTCACTTTTAATATTTACTGAGGAGGGCGCTAAGGTAACAACGCCAACCTCGGGCTCCATGGCGGTTTTTACTGCAGGTTTATTATCGCAGGCGGTGATGATGACGCTACTAAAGAATAATGGTATCAACAGTAAGCATTTTCTGTTCATAGTAATCCCTGAATAATGTGTAAACACAAATGTTCTTTTATTGCATGCAGGGTGGGGGAGTTGTCGGTAAATAACAAAAGATGGTCAGGCATGAGAAGGGTAAAGCCCATTTCTTCGCTAAAGCATTAGCGGTTAAAAATTATATGTAACAGGAAGAATGCATGTTAAGCGAAGGATCTCATGAAGCAGGATGGCGCAATAAGATAAACGCGGGTTGATGAGAAGGGGTGTTTGCCAACACCTGACTCCGGAATATAGTCGCGCCATCTTACCTCTGGGATTATTTCACTAGCTCCGGAGTTACCTGAGTGACTGTATTAGCGTAGTAAGGTGCTCCCCACATCGGCTCAGGCCAGAACGCGCCATAGCCATAATCCCACATGTTATAGGTGGTGTTGACAGATTCAGTTAAATGCCAAACCTGGATACCTTGTAAATCAACTTTAACAAAGTTGTACGGGACTTTGTTGATGAATCCCGGCTCATCCCCCTGAATTGTCCCTAAAATAGTAACGAAGTGATTTCTGTAGTTTACCGGGTCGAGGAAACCTTTCTGCTGGGCAAGAATACGCCCCTGATAGCTCGCGTCTATTTGTGGTTTAGCATAGCTGTTCAGTGGCAGAACGGCGATTTCCAGTAACGTATCTTTTTTGGTGTTAATCACATTGATGACTTTACCGCCAAAGCGGGCCTGCTGACCGGTATATAAACCGGGCTGGTTATGCACGGAGATAAAGTTTTTTTGGATATCAGGTTGATTATTACCTTTGATATTCTCAGGAATGGAGGCACATGACGCCAGGGTGAAAGCAAGGGCAATAATCATCAACCCTTTTGTATTTTTCATTTTACTTTCCTGCTTAAAAAAAGACAGGCCTATAGTAAACCTTTGCGTATTATTGTCAGCACCCGCATTGTTGATTATCTAATATTAATATAATTGTAGCTTATGGTAATAACGGATTGTATTTTAGCTGGTCGCTGAATGAGGGCGATATTTTCAACGACCATAAAAGTAACAACAGAGATCACGCTTTCATGTCACGCTGGCGGGAATGTAATAAAGCGGATCATCAATTTTCGCGGCGCTCATCACCCGACAGAATGACCGCGTTCATTACTCCCGTCCCCCAGACGGTAGGCCAGCGCCACCACTAACGACTGCACCAGGCATAGCGTCGCAGACTGGGAGCGAAACGCGTCGACCTGCGCCTCTTTCACCACAAAGCAGAGATCGCTGAACGTGGCCAGCGGGCTTATCTGGCTGTCGGTAATTACGATCTGGCGTGCGCCTGCATTAGCCGCAGTTTCGCTGACCATCACCGTTTCTTCCGCGTAAGGTGAGAAGCTTATCGACACCACGATATCGCGCGCTTTGATGCGATTGATCTGCTCGCGCAGCATTCCGCCCATTCCGTCGAGCAAAATAGGGCGACATTCAAGATGGCTCAGGGCGTAGGTGAGATAGGTGGCTACGCTAAAAGAACGACGCAGCCCGGCGATGTAGATAGTGTCGGCTTCTGCCAGTAATTGTACGGCGCGTTCCAGCATTTCAGGTTCGGCACGGGCTGCCAGCTGCTGGAGCGCCTGAGTATTCGAACGGGCGAACTCCTGCAGGATATCGAGCGGGGTTTCCGGTACGGCTTCGCTTTCCATCTCACGGAACATGCGCGCGCGGTCGCTGTAGCTGGCGGTTTCCTCCACCAGGTTCATACGAAACAGCTGTTTCATTTCGTTGAAGCCGGTGAAGTCAAAGGCATTAGCGAAGCGGATCAGCGTTGAAGGTGGCACTCCGGCACGTTCAGCAATGACGGCAACCGTATCAAAAGCCACGCTATTGGTATTATCCAGCACATAGCGGGACACCTGCTGCAGCCTCTTACTCAGGCTATCGTAGCGATCGCGGATTTGCTGCTGCAGCTCGTTCAGGCTGGTTGCTGTTGTCATTTTACCTCCTGGTACATAGTTTTATGATTCTAAACGCAAAACCGCGTCTTTGAAATGTCACTCATTCATCTGGCTGTAAAAACGAAACAAAAACTTCAGGCTTGTCGTTCGCTGAAACGTTCTGCCAGTGCACGCTAATCATGCGATTCCGCTTGTTAACATAAAAACCCATCCTTGATCACATTAATCATTATTTATTTTATTTCAACTTAAAATGGAATGTTTGTTTCATATATAGTACACAGATAACAGTGTTCAGGTAACAGTCACGTATCAACAGCGAGAGGTTAAGGATGGAGACAGTAGCGAATTTTATCCACGGCGAATGTGTCACCGGTTCAGGCCAGCGCGTTCAGGCAATCTTCAACCCGGCCACCGGCGAGCAGATCCGCCAGGTGGTGATGAGTACGACACAGGAAACCGAGCAGGCCATTGCGGCAGCACACGACGCATTCCCCGGGTGGGCGCGCCAATCTCCGTTAAAACGAGCGCGAGTGATGTTCCGCTTTAAGGCGCTGTTGGAAGAAAACATGGAGAGGCTGGCTCGCATCATCAGCGAGGAGCATGGCAAGGTGTTCTCTGACGCAGTTGGTGAGCTGACCCGCGGCCTGGAAGTGGTGGAGTTTGCCTGCGGCATCCCACATCTACAAAAGGGCGAACACTCAGCCAACGTAGGTACCGGCGTCGATAGCCATTCGCTGATGCAACCGCTCGGGGTTTGCGTCGGGATCACGCCGTTTAACTTTCCGGCAATGGTACCGATGTGGATGTTCCCCATTGCGCTAGCAACCGGGAATACCTTCGTGCTGAAACCCTCAGAAAAAGACCCTTCTCTCGCCCTTGCACTGGCCAAACTGCTGCAAGAAGCCGGATTGCCGGACGGTGTGTTCAACGTCGTGCAGGGGGACAAAGAGTCCGTTGACGTGCTGTTAACTGACCCGCGCGTGCAGGCCGTGAGCTTTGTCGGTTCTACGCCGATTGCGGAATACATTTATCAGACAGCGTCAGCCCACGGTAAGCGTTGCCAGGCGTTAGGTGGCGCTAAAAATCACTGCATTTTAATGCCGGATGCCGACATGGATATGGCAACCAACGCCATTATGGGGGCCGCTTACGGCGCGGCGGGTGAACGCTGCATGGCGCTTTCGGTGGTGTTGGCGGTAGGGGACAAAACGGCAGATGAGCTGTGCTCGCGACTGGAAAAACAGATTGCGGCGCTGCGTGTCGGGCCGGGGCTTGATCAGACACCGGAAAACGAAATGGGACCGCTTATCTCCTCGGTACACCGTAATAAAGTGCTCGGTTATATCGACAGTGGGGAATCGCAGGGGGCCAGCCTGCGCGTGGATGGTCGGCGTTTTAGCGTTAAAGGCCATGAGCAGGGGTATTTTGTCGGGCCGACCCTGTTTGATAACGTCACGCCGGAAATGACCATTTATAAAGAGGAGATTT
The DNA here is from genome assembly GCF_002042945.1 of Citrobacter sp. A316. NCBI lineage: Bacteria > Pseudomonadati > Pseudomonadota > Gammaproteobacteria > Enterobacterales > Enterobacteriaceae > Citrobacter > Citrobacter sp. A316. Next base: position 92,016 of record NZ_MVFZ01000017.1, on the reverse strand, counting down.
TTGGGCCGGTGCTTTCTGTGGTGCGCGTAGCAGATTACAGCAGCGCGGTGGAACTGATTAACCGTCATGAATATGGTAATGGCACGGCAATTTTCACGCGTGACGGCGGCTGTGCGCGTCGCTTCTGTGAAGAAGTGCAGGCGGGCATGGTGGGCGTAAACGTGCCTATTCCGGTGCCGATGGCGTTCCACAGTTTTGGCGGCTGGAAGCGGTCCATTTTTGGTGCGCTTAACGTTCATGGCAACGATGGCGTGCGCTTCTACACCCGGATGAAAACCGTCACCGCACGCTGGCCGGAGATGCTGCAGGACACAGGGGCCGCGTTCTCCATGCCAACGCTGGGCTGACAGGAGGGTTTATGCAAACCGAACGTATGACCATGGCTCAGGCGCTGGTCAAATTCCTTAATCAACAATATGTCTGTGTCGATGGCGAGGAAACGCCCTTTGTCGAGGGCGTCGCCACCATCTTTGGTCACGGTAACGTGCTTGGCATTGGCCAGGCGCTGGAGCAGGCACCCGGTCATTTGCAGGTGATGCAGGGATGTAATGAGCAGGGAATTGCGCACATGGCGACCGGATTCGCCAAACAGCATCGGCGCCAGCGTATTTTTGCCGTGACGTCATCGGTTGGGCCGGGAGCGGCAAACATGGTGACCGCCGCGGCAACCGCGACGGCGAACCGTATTCCGCTGTTGCTGTTGCCTGGCGATGTCTACGCCAGCCGTCAGCCGGACCCGGTATTGCAGCAAATTGAGCAATACCATGACCTTGGCATCAGCACCAACGACTGCTTCCGCCCGGTCTCGCGTTACTGGGATCGGATTAACCGCCCGGAGCAGTTAATGAGCGCGATGCTAAACGCGATGCGAACGCTTACTGACCCCGCAGACACTGGCGCAGTAACCATCTGCCTGCCCCAGGATGTGCAGGGAGAAGCCTGGGACTATCCGCAGAGTTTCTTTGCGCGCCGCGTTCATCTGATTGAACGTCGACCGCCCGACCCGCAGCGTCTGGCGATGGCGCGGGCACTGATTGCCCGCAAACGCCGCCCGCTGGTGGTATGCGGCGGCGGGGTACGCTACTCCGGCGCGCATGAGGCATTTCGTACGTTTGTTGAAACGCTGCAACTGCCGTTTGCCGAAACTCAGGCTGGAAAGGGGGCACTGGTTAGTGACCACCCACTTAACCTCGGAGGCATTGGGGTAACTGGCGGGATGGCCGCCAATCAGCTCGCGCCGCAAGCCGATCTGGTGATCGGCATCGGTACGCGCCTCACCGACTTTACCACCGGTTCGAAAACGCTGTTTTCTCATCCGGAGGTTGAGTTCCTGCTGCTGAACGTGGCGGAGTTTGACGCACTGAAGCTTGATGCCACCGCGCTTATCGCCGACGCCCGTAGCGGGCTTACGGCATTAACTGAAACGCTGAAAGACTACCGCAGCGATTGGGGGAAGGAGGTCACGCAGGCGCAAGAGGCCTGGCGCGATGAGTGCCAACGTTTATGGGATCGCGACTGGCGTCCCGACGACGAACCTGAAGTGGCTGGGCATCTTGACGCTCAGTTGGTGGAATATGGCGACGCGCTAAACACCCGGCTGACCCAGACGAAGGTGCTGGGACTTATCAATCAGCACATTGAAGATAACGCTATCGTCGTGGGGGCCGCCGGATCGCTGCCTGGCGATTTACAGCGTATCTGGCAGGTCAAAACCCCGGACAGCTATCACCTGGAATACGGTTACTCCTGTATGGGCTATGAGATTGCGGCTGCTATTGGGGCCAGGCTGGCGAAGCCGCAGCAGCCGGTATATGCCATGGTGGGGGATGGCTCGTACATGATGCTGCATTCCGAACTACAAACCGCCGTTCAGGAGGGGATAAAAGTCACTATCCTGCTGTTTGATAACGCCAGCTTCGGATGTATTAACAACCTGCAGATGGGGCATGGGATGGGGAGTTTCGGTACGGAAAACCGTCACCGTAACCCGCAAACCGGACGGTTGGATGGGCCGCTGGTGAAGGTTGATTTTGCCAAAAACGCGGAAAGCTACGGCTGCCGGGCATGGCGTGTACATGACGAGCAAAGCCTGCTGACGGCGCTGGAAGCCTCCCGTGCGCATTCGGGGCCTGTGCTGCTGGATATCAAAGTCCTGCCGAAAACCATGACCCACGACTATGCCGCCTGGTGGCGCACTGGCGATGCGCAGGTGGCAGAATCTCCGTCGGTGCGAAAAGCGGCTGAGCAGACGTTTGAGCAGGTGAAAAACGCACGTCAGTACTAAAAGCGATTAATGCCGGATGGCGCTGCGCTTATCTGGCCTACAGCGGATTCTACCCCCAGGCCGGATAAGGCGTTAGCGCCGTCATCCGGCAACCTGCGACAACGAAATTTTCATTTCATTTTTCCTTTTTCTTCATCCATCGCCTCCTTCCTGAACGGAAGGGGGCTAATTCCTTCATCTTTCCCGTCTTTATGTTGTGATATTGATAACAAATTTTATCTCGATCATCTCAAAAGTGTTAACTTGCACTCAAAAACATAATTTTCACTATTTATAAAAATGAAATAAATGTTTTATTTAAAGGGTCGTTAGTTCATCGCATTCACCAACACCGGGAGCCGTTATGTTTAACATTGCTTTACTGGGCGCTGGCCGAATTGGCCAGGTACATGCAGCTAACATTGCCAGTCACAGTGCTACTACCCTCTGGTCCGTTGTCGACCCGAATCAGGAATTTGCCACCCGTCTTGCCACACAGTACCAGGCTCGTTTGCAAAGCCTGGATGAGGCGATGACGGACCCTAACGTTCACGCCGTGCTGATTGCCTCCGTGACTGATACCCACGCGGATCTGATTGAAATGGCCGCACGCCACGGCAAAGCCATCTTCTGCGAAAAGCCGGTCCACCTGGATCTGGCCCGTGTACGCGACTGCCTGAAAGTGGTCAAAGAGTACGACGTACCGTTGTTTATCGGTTTCAACCGCCGCTTCGATCCACAGTTTCGCCGTGTGAAAACTGACGCACTGGCCGGACGTATCGGTAAGCCGGAATCGCTGCTGATAATCTCCCGTGACCCGTCGCCGCCGCCTGCGGAATATGTGCGTGTGTCCGGCGGTATGTTCCGCGATATGACCATCCACGATTTTGATATGGCGCGCTTTATCATGGGCGAAGAGCCGGTTTCGGTGTATGCCCAGGGCAGTAACCTGGTTGATCCAGCGATTGGCGAGGCGGGCGATATCGACACCGCGTTCATCGTACTGAAATATGCCTCCGGCGCGATGGCGACCATCGTCAACAGCCGCCGTTCTTCTTACGGATACGATCAGCGTCTTGAACTGCACGGCTCTGAAGGGCTGCTGTGCGCGGGCAACATTCTCGAAAACCAGGTGCAGCACTACGCGAAGACTGGCTGCACCAGCGCATTACCTGAACATTTCTTCTTGCAGCGTTATAAATCGGCCTATGCCGCGGAATGGGAACACTTTGTTGCGGTACTGCGCGGCGAAGCGGTCCCTGATTGCAGCGGGGACGATGGCGAGCGTGCACTGTATCTGGCGGATAAAGCGCTGGAGTCACTGCATAGCCAACGTGAAGTTCTCCTCTGATTGTCACCACAACCTACCCTACACAGAGAGACATAATAATGAAAAAACTGATCTTAGCTGTCCTCATCGCCATGACATCCGGGGCAGCCATTGCTGAAAATGAGCAAATTGTTTTCAGTACGCCAAACCTGGCGATGCCATTTGAAGTTCACATGCAGCGCACGGCGGTGAAAGCCGCAAAAGAGATGGGCGTGAGTTTACAGGTCCTGGACGGGCAGGGTAGCTCGCCAAAGCAGGTCGCTGACCTGGAAAACGCCATCACCCGTGGCGCACAGGGTTTTATTGTTTCGCCGAACGATGTCAACGCGGTGTCCAGCGCGGTAGATGAAATTCAGGATGCGAAACTGCCCGTAGTCACTCTTGACCGCTCCGTAGACAGCCAGAAAAAAGTGCCGCACTTCGGCGCGAACAACTACAAAGGCGGTCAGGCGATTGGCGACTTTGTCAAAACCAAATTCCCTGACGGGGCAGACATTATTCTGCTGACCGGCCAGCCAGGCTCCTCCTCCAACATTGAACGTACTAAAGGCATTCGTGACAGCCTGAAGGCGGGCGGTGAAAAGTACAAGATCGTTGCCGATCAGACCGGTAACTGGATGCGTTCTGAAGGGATGCGCATTGTCGAAAGCGTTCTGCCTTCGTTGCCGAAGCGTCCGCAGGTGATCCTCTCCGCTAACGACGATATGGCGCTGGGCGCGATTGAAGCGTTACAGGGACAAGGACTGAAACCGGGTGAAGTTCTGGTCACGGGCTTCGATGCTGTGCCAGAAGCACTGGCGCGTGTGCGCGACGGCTGGCTGGCTGTGACGGCGGATCAGCGTCCTGGCTTTGCGGTGAAAACGGCGATGAGCCAGTTGGTGAATAACGTCCGTGAGAAGACTGCGATCACCGGGGCTGACTACCCGCCAACGCTTATCACCAAAGAGAACCTGCAGCAGGCCGAGCGTATTAGTGAGGCCGGTAACTGATATGTCCGCAGCCGCCGCACAAGTGGCGGCTCTCTATGAGGAGGAGCAGACCGATGTCGCAACCCTTACTGAAAGTGACTGACCTGGCGAAAAGCTTTTCCGGTGTTTGGGCGCTGAGCAGCGCACAACTGACCGTCGGAGCAGGCGAAATTCATGCACTGTTAGGTGAGAACGGTGCCGGAAAATCGACCCTGCTGAAAGCGCTAGCGGGCGCACAGCCGCAAACACGCGGGGATATTTGGTTCAACGGCGAAACATTGCCGGTAGAAGACTCTCCGGTTGAGCGGCAGAACAAGGGCATTATCACGATTTATCAGGAATTTAATCTGCTGCCCAATATGACCGTTGCCGAGAATATGTTCCTCGGACGCGAACCGCGCAAACGCAATCTGATTGTCGATGAAAAGGCGGTAAATCAGGAGGCGCAGGTGATTCTGGATTACCTGCAACTGAACGTTGCGCCAACCACGGCCGTGGCCCGACTGAGCGTGGCGCAGCAGCAAATGGTGGAAATTGCGCGGGCGCTGACGCTGAACGCAAAGCTGATCATCATGGATGAACCTTCCGCCGCGCTGAGTGACAGCGAAGTGGAAAGCCTGCACCGGGTGGTGCGAGAACTTAAAGGGCGTGGCGTGAGCATTATCTACGTCACCCATCGCCTGCATGAAGTTTTTCAACTCTGTGACCAGTTCACCGTTTTCCAGGATGGACGTTTTACCGGAAACGGTGCGGTTGCACAGACCACCGTAGAACAGCTGATCCGCCTGATGGTGGGGCGCGATGTGGCCTTTAATCGCCGCCCGGCCAGCGAAACTCACCATGAAGATAAACCTGTGCGTCTGGCGGTGAAGGGGCTTAGCCGCGAAAAACCGCCGCTGGATCCGCATGGTATCGCGCTGCACGACATTAGCTTCCACGTGCATGCTGGAGAAGTGTTAGGCATTGCCGGACTGGTGGGGGCCGGGCGTACCGAAGTGGCCCGCTGCTTGTTTGGCGCCGACGGTTTTACTTCCGGCAGCGTTGAACTTGATGGCGTGCCATATCAGCCGCGCGATCCGCTGTTTGCGCTGGATCAGGGGCTGGCGCTGGTACCGGAAGATCGCAAAAAAGAGGGTGCGGTGCTTGGGCTGTCGATCCGCGACAACCTGTCGCTTTCCAGCCTCTCGTCACTACTGCAATGGCGCTGGTTTGTGAATACCCGCAAAGAAGATGCCCTGATTGAGTCATACCGCCAGGCGCTGCAGATCAAAATGGTCAACAGCGCGCAAGAGGTGCGCAAGCTCTCCGGCGGGAATCAGCAAAAAGTGATCCTCGCGCGCTGCATGGCGCTTAACCCTCGGGTGTTGATCGTGGATGAACCAACGCGCGGTATCGATGTTGGCACCAAATCAGAAGTCCATCAGGTGCTGTTTGATATGGCGAAAAAGGGCGTGGCGGTGATCGTGATCTCCTCCGATCTACCGGAAGTCATGGCGGTTTCCGATCGGATCATCACGTTGAGTGAAGGCCGGGTGACTGGCGAGATCCACGGCGATGACGCTAATGAAGAGCGGCTAATGACGATGATGGCCATCAACCACAACGCCCTGAATGCGGCATAACGGAGTGATTCATGACGCAGATTATTTCTAAAACGCAGGTTCCAGCCAAACGCGGCGGACGTCTTGATCCCATTGCCTTTTTTGAGCGCTTTGGGGTACTGATTTTCATGATCCTGCTGCTGATTTTCTTTCAGTTGCAGAACAGCAATTTTCTTTCTGAACGCAATATTTTCAACATTCTGACCGAAGTCTCCATCTACGGGATCATGGCTGTCGGGATGACATTTGTCATTCTGACCGCCGGGATCGATCTGTCGGTGGGCTCCATCCTGGCGGTCTGTGCCATGACCGCCGCGTATGTGATTAAGGGCGACAACTTCACCACCGTCGACCCAAACGCCTGGGGTGGCATGAGTTGGCTGATTGGCCTTGGTATCTGTATGGCGATGGGCACCGCGATTGGTTTTCTGCATGGCCTCGGCGTGACTCGTCTGCGTCTGCCGCCGTTTATCGTCACCCTCGGTGGGATGACCATCTGGCGTGGCCTGACGCTGGTGATTAACGACGGTGCACCGATTGCCGGTTTCGACGCGGGATACCGCTGGTGGGGACGCGGCGAACTGCTCGGTATCTCCATTCCAATCTGGATATTCGCGCTGGTAGCGGTAGGCGGTTATCTGGCGCTGCATAAAACCCGCTGGGGGCGCTTCGTGTACGCCATTGGCGGCAACCCGGAAGCGGCGCGTCTGGCAGGGGTCAACGTGAAGCGCGTGCTGGTGAGCGTCTACGTACTGATTGGCTGTCTGGCGGGACTGGCGGGCTTCATCCTCAGCGCGCGTCTGGGAAGTGCAGAAGCGGTCGCCGGGATCTCGTTTGAGCTGCGCGTCATCGCTTCGGTGGTCATTGGCGGCACCTCGCTGATGGGCGGCTACGGGCGTATTGGCGGCACCATTATCGGCTCGATCATCATGGGCATCCTGATTAACGGTCTGGTGCTGATGAACGTCTCGGCTTACTACCAACAAATTATTACCGGCTTAATTATCGTTCTGGCGGTGGCGTTTGACACCTACGCCAAGAGCCGTCGCGGCGCACTGTGAGGATCATGATGAAAGAGGTTCGTATTGGATTGATTGGCACCGGGTATATCGGCAAGGCGCATGCCATCGCCTATGCCCAGGCCCCGACGGTGTTTAACCTGCGCGGCAAACTGGTGCGTGAAATGGTGGCGGAAGTTTCACCGGAGCTGGCCGCCGAGCGGGCGCAGGCGTTTGGCTTCAATCGCTCAACCGGAGACTGGCGTGCGCTGGTGGCCGACCCGGCCATAGATGTCGTGGATATCTGTTCTCCTAATCATCTGCACAAAGAGATGGCGCTGGAAGCGATTCGCCACGGCAAGCATGTGTACTCGGAAAAGCCGTTGGCGCTGAACGCCCACGACGCGCGTGAAATGGTTGAGGCTGCACAACGGGCAGGAGTGAAAACCCTGGTGGGGTTCAACTATATGAAGAACCCAACGGCGCAGCTGGCGAAAGAGATCATTGCGCGCGGCGAAATTGGTGAGGTGATCCATTTCTACGGCACCCACAACGAAGACTACATGGCCGATCCGCTTGCGCCGATCCATTGGCACTGTTTTAAAGAGACCGCTGGGCTTGGGGCGCTGGGCGATCTGGCGGCGCATATCGTCAATATGGCGCAGTACCTGGTTGGGGATATTCATCAGGTCTGCGGCGACCTGAAGATCGTGGTGCCACAGCGTCCGGCGAAAGTCGGTTCCTCGCAAATGGTGACGGTAGAGAACGAAGATCAGGCCCACGCGATGGTGCGCTTTGCAGGCGGTGCGCAAGGGGTGATTGAAACCTCCCGCGTTGCCTGTGGCCGCAAGATGGGATTGTCGTATGTGATTACCGGGACCAAAGGAACTATCAGTTTTACCCAGGAGCGCATGGCCGAGCTGAAGCTCTATCTGCATGCCGATCCGGTCAACCGCCAGGGGTTTCGCACTTTACTGGTTGGTCCGGCGCACCCGGACTACGGCGCGTTTTGCATGGGAGCCGGGCATGGTATCGGCTTTAACGACCAGAAAACTGTGGAAGTACGCGACCTGGTGGACGGCATTGCCGCCGATGCGCCGATGTGGCCGGACTTTGAAGAGGGCTGGAAGGTGTCGCGCGTGCTTGACGCTATCGCACTCTCGCACCATGAAGGCCGCTGGCTGAACGTGAACAACATTGTTTGAAGAGGTATCAACGTGGAAAAGCAGTTTGATGTGATATGCATGGGCCGCGTGGCGGTTGACCTCTACAGTCAGCAAATTGGCGCACGCCTGGAAGATGTGTCGAGCTTTGCCAAATATCTTGGTGGTTCGTCCGGCAACGTGGCTTACGGCACGGCACGCCAGGGATTGCGTTCTTCAATGCTGGCGCGCGTTGGCGACGAACATATGGGACGTTTCCTGCGTGAAGAGTTAAACCAGGTAGGCTGCGATACCAGCCATCTGATCACTGATAAAGACCGCCTGACGGCGCTGGTGCTACTCGGCATTAAAGACCGGGACACCTTCCCACTGATTTTTTACCGTGATAACTGCGCGGATATGGCGATTACGGCCAGCGATGTTGATGAACAGTACATCGCTTCTGCTCGTTGTCTTGCCATCACCGGGACACATCTTTCTCATCCGCAAACCCGCGAGGCGGTGTTGACGGCGCTCGCTTACGCCCGACGTCACGGCGTGCGTACGGCGCTGGATATCGACTATCGCCCGGTACTGTGGGGGCTTACTTCTTTAGGCGACGGCGAAACGCGCTTTATCGCCGCCGAACAGGTCACCCGCCAGTTACAGGAGGTGCTGCATCTTTTTGATGTGATTGTCGGCACCGAGGAGGAGTTTCATATCGCGGGCGGCAGTACCGATACGCTGCAGGCGCTGTCGCAGGTTCGCGGCGTGAGTCACGCGACGCTGGTCTGCAAGCGCGGTGCGCTCGGCTGCTCGGTGTATACCGACGCCATCCCGGCCCGGCTGGACGATGGCCTGACGGTCACCGGCGTACGTGTAGAGGTGCTGAACGTGCTGGGAGCGGGGGATGCGTTTATGTCCGGTCTGCTGCGCGGCTATCTCAACGATGAGGGATGGGAGCAGGCATGCCGCTACGCCAATGCCTGCGGTGCGCTGGTGGTGTCGCGTCACGGCTGTGCACCGGCGATGCCGAGCAAAGTTGAGCTTGATGATTATCTTTCTCGCGCTGCAGAGGTTCCGCGTCCGGATCTCGATCCGCATCTCAATCATTTGCATCGCGTGACGACCCGTCGTCGCACATGGCCAGAGCTATGCGTAATGGCCTTCGATCACCGTAGCCAACTGGAAGAGATGGCGTTGCAGTGCGGCGCGTCTTTGAAGCGTATTCCGGCATTGAAACAGCTTATTTTGCAGGCCAGTCGTGAAGCGGCCAACAGTGCCGGGCTGGAGGGCAAGGCCGGGCTGCTGTGCGATGGCACGTTTGGTCAGGATGCGCTGAATTCGATAACCGGAGAGGGCTGGTGGATTGGTCGCCCTATCGAACTGCCGGGATCGCGCCCGCTGGAGATGGAACACGGCAATATCGGTTCGCAGCTCATCAGTTGGCCGCAGGAACACGTGGTGAAGTGCCTGGTCTTTTTCCATCCGGAAGATGCCCACGCGTTGCGTCTGGAACAAGAACAGAAAATCTCCGAGGTTTACCGCGCCTGTTGCCAGTCTGGTCATGAGCTGCTGCTGGAGGTGATTTTACCGGCCAGTATGCCGCGCAGTGATGAACTGTATTTACGCGCTATTTCCCGCTTCTACAACTTAGGGATCTACCCGGACTGGTGGAAACTCCCACCGCTGACTTCTGCTGGCTGGACGGCGTTGAGCGACATTATCGAACGGCGCGATCCGCACTGCCGTGGCGTGGTGATCCTGGGACTGGACGCACCGGCAGAGCAACTGCGTGCTGATTTCAAAGCGGCTGCCGGCCACGGGGTGGTGAAAGGATTTGCCGTGGGACGCACGCTGTTTGGCGACGCTTCCCGCGCGTGGTTGAAACACGATATTGACGATGCGCAACTGGTGGCGCGCATTAAAGATAACTACCTGCAGCTTATCGCCTGGTGGCGCGAGCGCGGACAAGCATAATTCAGGAGAAGATGATGACGGTACAATTAGGTATTAATCCACTGACATGGACGAATGACGATCTTCCTTCACTGGGCGCTGAGACGTCGCTTGATACGTGTCTGAGCGAGGGTAAAGAGGCCGGATTTGCTGGTTTCGAACTGGGCAACAAATTCCCGCGCGAGGCGCGACTGCTCGGCCCCATTTTGCAGCGTCACGGCCTGCAACTGGTTTCCGGCTGGTACTCCGGACGTCTACTGGAACGCAGCGTGGAGGAGGAGATTGCCGCCGTGCAGTCACATCTGACGTTACTGCGTGAACTGGGAGCGAAGGTGCTAGTCTTTGCCGAAGTCAGTGGCTGCATTCACGGCGAGCAGCATACGCCGGTACATCTGCGTCCGCGCTTCCCGCAAGAGCGCTGGCAAGAGTACGGTAAAAAGCTCACCGAGTTTGCGCGCTACACCCAGCAGCAGGGAGTACAGATTGCCTATCACCACCACATGGGAACGGTAATTGAATCTGCTGAAGATGTGGATAATCTGATGACGCATACCGGTGATGAGGTTGGCTTGTTGCTCGACACCGGGCATTTGACCTTTGCGGGTGCCGATCCGCTGGCTGTGGCGCAGCGCTGGGCATCACGTATCAACCATGTTCACTGCAAAGACGTGCGTGCCGACGTGCTGGCGGATGTCAAAAACCGCAAAACCAGCTTCCTCGATGCGGTACTGAGCGGCGTCTTTACCGTGCCGGGAGATGGTTGCGTTGACTATCCGCCGATCATGGCCTTACTGAAGGCGAACCAGTATCAGGGGTGGCTGGTGGTGGAGGCGGAGCAGGATCCGGCCATTGCGCATCCGCTGACGTATGCGCGTCTGGGCTATAACAACCTTAGCCGTCTGGCGCGGGATGCCGGGCTTATCTGAGGAGGTGATATGTCACGTTTATTATCTCGCTGGCAGCAGCCGGACGCGCAAGGGCGTACGCAGTCAGTGACGCCGGAAAGCGCCGGTTGGGGATATGTTGGCTTTAGAACGTATGAACTGGAGGAAGGGCAGCAGCTTACGCTGCCCGCCGTCAGCGAAGAACGTTGTCTGGTATTGGTTGCCGGACGTGCGACCGTCACCACGCCGGGCGCAACCTTTACGGATATCGGCGAGCGGATGAGCCCGTTCGAACGGATCAAACCGTGGGCGGTTTATGTCACCTCTGGTGAGACAATACAGGTTCAGGCGGTAACCAGACTGGAGCTGGCGGTCTGTGCTGCGCCGGGGAAAGGCACGCACCCAACACGGCTGATCGCACCTAAGGATATCGACGGGGAAACGCGCGGCAAAGGTCACAACCAGCGTTATGTGCATAACATTTTACCGGAAGATAAACCCGCTGATAGCCTGCTGGTGGTGGAAGTGTGGACCAACGAAGGCTGTACCAGTTCCTACCCAAGCCATAAGCATGACACCGATAATCCCCCTCAGGAGACCTATCTGGAGGAGACCTACTACCATCGCCTCAATCCGCCGCAGGGATTCTGTATGCAACGGGTGTACACCGATGACCGATCGCTTGACGAGTGTATGGCTGTTTATAACCGCGATGTGGTGATGGTGCCAAAAGGGTATCATCCGGTGGCAACCCTGGCAGGATATGACAGCTACTACCTCAACGTGATGGCGGGCCCGGTACGCAAATGGATGTTTACCTGGGAAGATGAACATGCGTGGATTAATCGCGAGTATCCGGTTGAGAAGTAAGGATGAAAGCGTTTGGCGAGAGTGAAACAGGATTTACTGTCGCCACACGTGGAGTTAGGGGCAGAGCGTTACAGTGGTCCTGATCTGGTTTAACTGTAGAAACAGATTGCGATGAGGCGCTGATGCTGGATTGCGGCTTATTCCTAATAATAAAAAACCGCTTTCGCGGTTTTTATTATTCAATGTTTGGAAGATTATTCGCTGACTTTTTTCTCAACGGAAGCAGCACCTTCTTTAGTCTTATTCCAGCCTTTCTCGGTACTTTCTTTTGTTGCATTCCAACCTTTTTCAGTACCTTCTTTGGTTGTATTCCAGGCTTTTTGTGAACCTTCACTCACCTTGCTGCTCAGGTCATCTTGTTTACCTTCAGCAGCATGTTTGGCTTTTAATTTTTGCTCTTCGCCCTGATTCTGCGCCTGATGCAGTTTTTCTTTTGCAGTATTGGCGTTTTCGTGTGCGGCGGCTACATCATTATCGGTTGCGTGTGTTGTTGCGGCAATAACCGGAGATGCCAGCAGAATTGCAGATAATGCGATAATTGTCTTTTTCATAATATCCTCGCTTAGCGTTATAAGTTATTAGCGTGGTTAAGCATGGCATACAAACGAAGCGCTGGCTTTAGGAAAAAACTGTAAGTGCTGATAACGGTATTTATCTATTTTGTGCAATTGTGAGTAATTAATACGGTTATTTTTTGTTGGTGGAATCCACATTTAATGCTGAGTTAAATAAAGAGTAATAATCATTATTCAGCATGGGATCGACATCATAATGCTGCCTGATGTTTATTTGGGGATGTATTTTTTTATTAGAAATGAGGTTGAATTTTAATCATGTTTCACCTGTGTTTGGGCTGGCGTCCTTGTAATTGGTGGGGGAGTTGGTTGAGTTTGTTGGAGATTTTTGTTTTTTTCGCGAAGGGGAAGGCGCAAAAAGAGTGGCGATGATGTTGATATGGAAGATTGTTGGGAGCAGGATTCTCCGTGCTAGTTTAGGCTCTGGTGGACGCTACAGGCTTGTCGTTCGTTTCCGGAAGTGAGCGTTTCTGTTGGAAAATTCACACTCTTGAATTTTCCAGACTGTAGACCATGCTCATCTAATACACGTGAAAACAATTACGTCATCTATCGCAGAAGGAGATACGGGTAGATGACCTTTGATATAGCCAATGATGTCCCTTTAACAATAAAAGAGCACCATGCTTGAATTCCGTCCTAATTGCGAATGCTGCGATAAAGATCTGCCACCTGAATCAAAAAAGGGTTTCCGGCGTTACTGGATTGTCTACCGTGAAGTTAACGGAAACCATCAGTATTTTGAATATGCCGATCATTTGATTTGCATCGTTTTATAAGCTGAAATCCGTTATTTGCTCAGGCAAAAGATCTGGCATCGCAATAGGTCGCCCTTCATCATTAATAAATTCAACCATGTAAGCCAAATGTGGCTTTTCATGAATGAATACGATGGTACCTAACATGCCTTTAGTTAACCCTTCATTTGGCAAATCTTCAGCTAAAACAACCACCTCACTTTCTTCTCTTCTCATGGCCTGTACCTCACTTAACAAAAATTGTGGTCATGCGCGGAACGACAGCATCAGGTTCATATATCCAACCGCTGCGCACTATCACGGTTTCACCGTTAGCGCCTAATATCGGCATGTCTACGGCCATTCGTTGCCCGTGCTGGTTCGCGTCCAAAATTTTAGCCGTGGCGGTTAATACGCCCTCCTGGACTCGTGCTCCTAAAACGTCAGCATTCGTTGGGTTATAACCCAGCGCTGACTGGAAAACCCTCGCTTTATGCCCTCCAGATAGATGGTTAGGGTCTAAAGAGTAAGTTGATAGCTTTTTGTAATCTACAACGGCGTGTTCCGCGTTCAGTAATGAACCTGACTCTGAGGTAAACCCCTTTAAAGCTGGTGATTCAAACGTTGGGATTTTGCTTAACGATGATAATTCTAGTAGTTCGCTAGTAACGCTAATTCTTCCCATCGTCAGCCCGGCAGCGACAGACGCACCGGTAATGAGTAATGCTTTGTTGTCCATGACCTGAGCGTAACTCGCTGGCGCATCACCACCGAGCTGTTCTGCAGTCTGATGGAATCCCTCAATATTACCATTATAGATACCGCCAGCCGCCAGAAGCCTCCCGGCTGCTTTACTGTTAATCGTTTTACCCGCCTGGGCATGCTGTATCGGGGCATCGGAATAATGATGTTTGATGGTCGGAGGCGGCTTTCTTCCCTGGTGCTCGTTGAGGCTATATGAAGTGGTCAACAAAAAGCGAGACAGCAGGGTAGGCACCGAAGCTCTGCTTGGTTCGCTGCTTGGTTAAAGGTCGATAGTAACGGAATTGCCAGAGCTTACTACCGCTGGACTTGATTAGTAGAGTTAGCCCGTCACCATCATACAGTTGGAAATCTGCATCTTTAGGTTTGGCGGCTTTGATTTCCGTATCGGTTAACGGCTTGGTTTTTCTTGCCATGGGTAGTCTCCATGCGTTTAGGCCCAACGAAAACAATAGAGCTTTTCGTTGGGACTATCAATGGGCCTAAAAGGTTCGGATTTAATTAGTTGAGTTCGGACTTCGCAGGACAAATTGAGGGCACAAAAAAGCCCGCAGGGCTTACGCCGTGCGGGCTCTTAGGACTTCATCGGATGACTCTGGTAATCACCGATGGAGAATTTTGGTGGGCTGGCGGGAGTTGAACCCGCGTCCGAAATTCCTACATACCATTTTTACTATAATGAAAACAGTGATTTACGTTTAAAAACAGAGTGTTAGTATTATTTGGTATTTGTCCGTTTTATACGTTTTTAATGCTCTGCCGCCAAAGTGTCGCCACTATTGCTGGCCTATCTGATAGGAGAATAATCGAATAAGCGATCCATGCAAACTTCCAGTTTATAGAAGTCAGTTAATGGGTAAAGTCTGATTATGTCACTATCAAAATCAGTAATGCCAGATAGCCTTTCTTTTCGATCAAGAAATCTGATAGCTCTCTCCTGCTCAGATGTTTTGGGGATCGCATTCTGATACTCTAATGTTTTTAAAACCTGCCATGAAACAGGTGGAGTGAAATCAAATAATGATGACAACCTTGGGCAAAAATCTTTTTGAGTCGTTTGTCTATATGTAGCTTTGGGTGGTAACACAACATTTATTGAAAGTTTTGAACCTCGACTTTTTTTCATTTTCGTTGATGAATAAGCTATGCCAGATATTGGAGATTGACCCCGTGTGCTAATCCACTGCATGAGTAAATTAGGTATTATATATTCTTGTGTAAAGCTTGAGTTTTCATGCGTTTTTATATAGCCACATGAAAAAATTAAAGGCCAGAGAACCAAATACGAACCTTTGATATAATTATTTGTTCTTAACTCTTCACTGCCCCATTCTTTAGTATTGATTGAGGTTTTCAGTTGTGGAACAAAGTTAAGAATTTTAGATTTAGTATCTTGTGATATGAATGAAGATATATATAGTTTATCAAAATCTGGTTTGTCCATTTCTTGCCAGCATACATATAGCGATGAGCCTAGATATAAACAGGGGAGTCCCGCTACTGAGTAACGTTGGGCACTTACAAGATGTCGGCAGGAAAATGGAATATGGAAAATATCTTCCCTGTTAAGTAATGGTCTGTCTGATTTACGTACTCTATAGAGTGGTTGATCATAATTACATATTTCCTTAAGAGGCATTGTGATTCTTTGAATATGCTTATTAATAAGATTATCTGAAAAAGTGTCATCGAATATATCATATGCCTCTTTGATGTCACCCGCTAAAAACTGTTGAAGACTCTCGGTTATTCCTAGTTGTATTTTTAATACTCGCTTTATTAGCAGATCAATCTTAAGTCTGGTTTTGTTTTTAATTTTAAATTCATTTAAAATTTTAAGATATTCATTGCAGCGAGAGTTAAAATCAGAAACGATGTCACCTTTGGGTTTAAAAGGGGGCATTAAATCCTCATTACCATACAACTCATCCAACATCATATTTAACTGAGTTTCAACATCTCTATCCTGTTGCATTCTGTTCTCACTTTAATAAATTTAGTGGATTTTTAGTCACAGCGTCTTCTAAGTGATCTGGAGAAAAATGGGCGTAAATCATCGTCATTTTTATATCGGCATGGCCCAGAATATCACGCAGTACCAGTATGTTTCCGCCATTCATCATAAAATGACTGGCGAATGTATGACGCAGCACGTGAGTGCATTGGCCCTCTGGTAGCTCGATGCCAGCTCGTTTTACTGCTCGCTCAAAGGCTTTTCTGCACGGGGTGAATAGCTTCCCTCTGTTCTTGGGGAGTTCGTCATACAGATCCTGAGATATCGGCACGGTACGGTTTTTCTTGCCCTTGGTCTTGGTATAGGTGATTCGGTATTTCGATAACTGATGGCCCTGCAGGTTTTCGGCTTCACTCCATCGTGCACCGGTGGCTAGGCATATTTTTGCAATCATCAGTAAGCTGGGGCTTTGAGAATCTGCGCAGGCATCTAATAGGCGCTTAATTTCTTCTGGTGTCAGAAACGCTAGTTCGCCCTCTGCGATTTTAAATGTTGGCAGTCCGGCGAGCGGATTGGGCGCTGACCAGTGGCCCAGCTTTTTCAGGGTGCCAAAAACTGATGATAGGTTGCGCTGTTCAAGGTTTACCGTGCGGGGCTTAACAGGTGACATAAGCGTGCCATCTTCATTTCGCACTTCACCTTTTAGCCGCGCTTCGCGGTATTTCGTAAAGTCACCGGCTGTCAGTTCTGAGGCAATGGGATCACCCAGACCATTACAGATAATTCTAAGTTTCGCCATCAGGCGTTTGGGGTCTGCAAGCGTCTGCCCGTAGAGTGAATGCCATTGCTCTATCACCTCTGACAGATGTCGCCGATCCTCTTTTTCTCCTAGCCATGGTTTTTTGTTCACTTCATCCATGGTGAAGTTTTCGAATGCTATGGCCTCGCCTTTCGTCGCAAATTGCTTGCGCACGCGTTTGCCGTCGCGCCCGTTCGGGTAGCACTCACACAACCATTTTCCGTTCGGCTGCTTTCTGATCGTCATATCACAGACTCTTAATTACTTTTATAGCACGTCCTACTACCTCGATATCATCAAGGCTGCACTCAAAAGATGACTCACCCTGCTGGACAATTAAGCGATTGCCGGGGATGCGTGCAAGTTTAGCTATCGTTTTTATTCCATCAATATCAACGAGCCATACGCCATTTACTGGTGGAGTGCCGCTACGGTCAACGAGGTAAGAGCCATCGTCTGTATGGATGAGCCACGGATTAGTCATGTTGTGGGGGATTAGACTGTTATCCAATATCACCTTGCCTTGGTCCACTAAAGCGCCACCATCTAATGTGGCCTTATCAATTTCAGGCGCTACAACCTCGGATAACGGTTTGATGTGGGTCTGGTTCACAAAACCAAAACTATTTTCCTGCGCGTTATTATCATTTTTATCACCTTGCCCAGTCGTTAACCAAAGCAGCGAAACCCCAGTTTCAAGAGCGCACTGTATAACCCATTCAGCAGGGAAGCTGTCTCTTAAGTATCTGTTTGCCATAGTGCTTTTTGAAACGGAAAGATGGTCACACAACTGCTGTCGAGAGTTGAAGTTATAAGCCTTAATCAGCCTATTGATAGCTTCACGCCCTCCGCTGTCATTACCTACCTTGATAGATCTCATAAGCAAAACCCTTGACGTATATAAAATGTGATCTTAGTATTCACTTAAGGTTTGAAAAACAAACCCCAACCCTATAAAACGAGATAAATCGAAACCAAACTAAGAGATACTGCACTATGAGCACTGATATTTCAATTCGTGTACCAAAAGAGATGGCTACACCTGCAGAGTTCGCTGAATGGGAAGGTATCTCCCGTGGCTCTGTTTACCAGAAAATTCACCATGGTCAGCTTGCTAAGTACATGGTCAAGAAAGAAAAAAACAAAGGTCGCGTAAGTCTGCGTTACCTGATGTACAAAACAGACCAGGTTCGTGAATCCCTCGGTCATTCCAACTTTCGCGTCATTGTTGGTCAGCAAGTTCAATTATGAGAACTTTTTGAGAGGGGCACATGTTTGATTATAAGATTTCCAAACATCCACATTTTGACGAAGCCTGCCGGGCTTTCGCGCTGCGTCACAACATGGCGAAGCTGGCAGAATGCGCAGGAATGAATGTCCAGACGCTGCGCAATAAGCTGAACCCGGAGCAACCGCATCAACTTACGCCGCCGGAGATCTGGCTGCTGACTGATATCACAGAAGACTCAACGCTGGTTGACGGTTTTCTGGCTCAAATCCATTGCCTGCCGTGCGTGCCATTGAATGAAGTGGCAAAAGAGAACCTGCCACATTACGTCATGAGTGCAACTGCGGAGATTGGGCGTGTAGCTGCAGGCGCAGTATCCGGTGATGTGAAAACCAGTGCAGGCCGCCGCGATGTGATCAATAGCATCAACTCAGTTACGCGCCTTATGGCACTCACTGCAGTTTCATTGCATGCGCGTTTGCAGGCGAATCCGGCGATGGCAAGCGCGGTAGATACCGTGACGGGCCTGGGCGCTTCGTTCGGTCTGATCTGAGGTGGCTATGCTGACTAAAGAACCATCTTTTGCATCACTGCTCGTTAAGCAAAGTCCTGCAATGCACGGCGGTCATGGCTGGATTATGGGGAAGGATGGCAAGCGCTGGCATCCATGCCGCTCTCAGGATGCGCTGCTGGCTGAATTGTCCACTAAAAAGCAGGGGAAACCATGGCTATTGAAGGGGATGCTGCGACTGTTCCGCTAAGCGCTGGCCTCCGCCTTAATGGGTTAAACCACATCGCGGAATTAAGGGCGAAAGTGTTTGGCTTAAATATTGATTCAGAACTGGAGCGCTTTATTAGCGATATGTGGGACCAACGGGATATTAACCATGAACAGAATAAACGCGCACTAGCCGCAATATTCTTTATGGCAAAGATTCCGGCGGAACGTCATAGCGTCAATGTTAGTGAGCTGACGACTGACGAAAAGCGGGAGCTGATTAAAGCAATGAACCATTTCCGTACAGTGGTGAGTTTATTTCCAAATCGGCTAGCCATGCCGAATTAACCAACAACCGAAATTAAAGGCGTAAACCCGCCGGGCTTCTTATTGCCCAAATTCAGGAGAAACAACAATGCGAAATATTGAAACCCGAATCACCAAAACAGGACCAGATGATGCTGGCCTTAATCAGTTGCTGACTGATGCGCGTATGGAAGAACGCCGGGGACGTGCTGATGTATTTGCTGCTCATCTGGAAAAGCTGGCGGTGCATATCACGCTCGGAAAACTCAACGGCACCCAAGCTGCAGAGCTGCTGCGTAATGCTGCGGAAACTATCCAGAGCGAAGCGCAGGAGATCCACTGATGGCTGATTCAATGGACCTCGTGCAGCAGCGCGTGGAAGAAGACCTCCAGCGCCACATCCACAACGCCCGCGCCAAAGTGCCGGGCGTTTCCCGTGTGCTTTGCATAGATTGTGATGCGCCGATCCCGTCAGCTCGTCGTCGCGCCATTCCGGGCGTTCAGTGCTGCGTCACTTGTCAGGAAATCGCAGAGCTGAAAGGTAAGCATTACGTGGGAGGTGCTGTATGAGCACCATCCTGAAATGGGCGGGAAATAAAACCGCCATCATGCCGGAACTGATTAAGCACCTTCCTGCTGGTCCGCGACTGGTTGAACCTTTCGCGGGTTCATGCGCTGTAATGATGGCGACAGACTATCCTCATTATCTTGTCGCGGATATTAATCCCGATCTTATCAATCTCTATAAAAAAATTGCCCTTGATTGTGAAGCTTTCATATCACGGGCAAAAAAAATTTTTGCGATCGCGAATAGAGAAGTTGCTTATTACAACATTAGACATGAATTTAATAATTCATCCGAAATAACTGATTTAATGAAAGCAGTATATTTCCTTTATCTCAATCGCCATGGTTATCGTGGGCTGTGCCGCTATAACCTGAGCGGGCATTTTAATGTCCCTTACGGTAATTATAAAAATCCGTACTTCCCTGAAAATGAAATACGTGATTTTGCAAAAAAGGCACAGCGCGCAACGTTTATATGCGCCAGCTATGACGAAACACTGGCGATGCTGAAAACTGGTGATGTGGTTTATTGCGATCCGCCATATGACGGAACGTTTACCGGTTATCACACTGCCGGTTTTACAGAGGACGACCAGTATCATCTGGCGTCTATTCTTGAGCGCCGGTCATCAGAAGGTCATCCGGTTATCGTATCCAACAGCGACACATCCCTGACACGCTCCCTTTATCGTAATTTTACCCGCCACCGTATCACCGCAAAGCGCAGCATGGGTGTGGCTGCGGGTGATGGTAAATCTGCAGCCGAAATCATCGCCACGAAACTAGTGTGCTGGTTCGGTGTTGATTTTGCCAGAGGTCCAGACCGTACTGTTGAGGTGCGCGTATGAACCATTCTGCAGCAGTAATTGTGCCAACTGATATCAGTGTGATGGTTCGGGAAATAGAGGTTTCGTACAACCGCTTTCTGAATGAATTTCGGATTCCAACTGATCACATAATTGTCGTTAACTTCTCTGCCGGAAAAGACAGCACGACAACAGCGACAATCGCACATCATCTTTTCGGTGATCGCGTACAAAACGTAATGGCTGATACCGACAATGAACATGAATTAACCGTTGATTTTGCGCGAAATATTCATCATCAAATTGGTTGTAAGCCTGTGCAGATAGTTAAGCGTACTTATTCCGAAGTTGAATTTGAACGCCGCCGTAAATCGCTCAATGAGCGCTGGTCAAAGCGTCAGGCGATCCGCATGGGCGCTTATCGTGGCGTAATTATGCCATCACTGGCGAGGTCAGATACCAAATTTGGTCAGGCATGGCTACGTACTGCTGAACGCTGGGGCATTCAGTTTGAAACAGCCCTGGAGGCGGCTCTTTCAGTCATGCACCCAACTGGTAATAGCTTTCTCGATGCTGCTCTGTTGCACGGCAAATTCCCGATGATGCGTGACCGTTTTTGTACTGATGAACTCAAGATTCAGATCGCGTTCGATGCGGCAATAAAACCACTTCTTGATGATGGTGAGGTGGTCGTTCAGTGGTCTGGCGTGCGTGCAGATGAGTCCGACAAGCGCGCTGGGTACGCAAGATTTGCACGCGATGAACGTGATCCTGACTTTCTCTATAACTTCCTGCCCATCCATAAATGGACGGCGGCTAATGTTTTCGCCTTACATAAATATTTCGGCATTAAACCAAACCCTTTGTACCTGCAGGGCGCTGACCGTGTTGGCTGCATGAACTGTGTTTTATGCACGAAAGAAGAAATTGCGCAGACTGCAGCACGCTGGCCTGAGCATATCGAAAAACATCACGAGTGGGAGAAAAAAGTACGACTGGCATCGCGCTGGGTTCATTGGATGAGTGTAGGCACAGTTAGCCAGTCATGGATGCGCGCTCAGTTGGGCGTCCGTGATGTTATCCGGTTTGAACTGGATAAGGTTACCGGAGAGGAGGTTGCGTTGCGTAAACGCTATCCGGTGAATCTCTGTCAGGAAGTCAAATTGTACGGACTTGAACCAGATGTTCAGCACATTGACTGGTCAGGATTCTACGGGCCGCGTGGAAATATGGGGGCACCGTCAGCGCTTGATGTTGTCGAGTGGGCCAAGACTGGTCGTGGCGGCAAGGTCTACGATTTAGTCAAAGCCAGCATGGACACTTCACTGTGCTCATCACGATATGGTCTTTGTGAATGAGCGTTTATTTATGGAACGCGCCAAAAAAGGCGATAAATCCATACTCAGACCCGGCGGAAGTTGCGCCGGAGTCTGCGCTTTCAAACCTGATCGCTCTTTACGCTGCGGATAATAAGCAGGAGCAACTGCGCCGTGAGGCGCTGAGCAATGAGGTCTGGGAACGCTATTTCTTCAATGAATCCCGTGATCCTGTCCAGCGTGAAATGGAGCAGGATCGGCTGATTAGCCATGCCAAAACGGCGCGCGAGCAGCAGCGTTTTAATCCCGATCTGGTCATTATTGCCGACGTGGGCGCCCAACCGGCGCATATCAGCAAGCCGCTACTTGAACGGATTAAATATTTCCATAGCCTGGGCAGAGCAAAAGCTTATTCCCGCTACCTGCGCGAAACAATCAGGCCGTGTCTTGAGCGGCTGGAGCGCGTGCGTGACAGCCAGGTGTCTGCGTCTTTCCGGTTCATGGCGAGCCACGACGGGCTGGAGGGGCTGCTGGTACTCCCTGAAATGAATCAGGATCAGGTCAAACGCCTATCCACGCTGGTTGCGGCACATATGAGCATGTGTCTTGATGCAGCCTGCGGTGATTTGTTTGTCAGTGATGATGTTAAACCAGAAGAAATTCGTCAGGCATGGGAAAGGGTTGCTGCAGAGGCCATGCGCCTTGAGGTCATCCCGCCAGCGTTTGAGCAGTTACGCCGCAAAAAGCGCCGCCGCAAGCCGGTGCCTTATGAACTGATCCCACCGTCGCTGGCGCGTATGCTGTGTGCGGACTGGTGGTATCGCAAACTGTGGCAGATGCGTTGCGAGTGGCGGGAGGAACAGTTGCGCGCCGTCTGCCTGGTCAACAAAAAAGCGTCCCCGTATGTCAGCTATGAAGCCGTGATCCACAAACGCGAGCAGCGCCGCAAATCACTGGAGTTCTTCCGCTCGCATGAGCTGGTCAACGAAGACGGTGACACGCTGGACATGGAAGACGTGGTGAACGCCAGCAACAGCAACCCGGCACATCGCCGTAATGAAATGATGACCTGTGTTAAGGGACTGGAGCTGATCGCGGAAATGCGCGGAGACTGCGCGGTATTCTATACCATCACCTGCCCGTCACGCTTCCACGCAACCCTCAACAACGGCAGACCTAATCCGAAGTGGACCAGTGCCACGGTCCGGCAGAGCAGTGACTATCTGGTTTATACGTTCGCCGCTTTCCGCAAGGCCATGCACAAGGCCGGGCTGCGCTGGTATGGCGTCCGCGTGGCAGAGCCGCATCATGACGGCACCGTGCACTGGCATCTTCTGTGCTTCATGCGCAAAAAAGACCGCCGTTCCATCACCGCGTTGCTGCGTAAGTTTGCCATCCGTGAAGACCGCGAGGAGCTGGGCACCAATACCGGGCCTCGCTTCAAGTCCGAGCTTATCAACCCGCGCAAGGGCACGCCGACCAGCTATATCGCCAAATACATCAGCAAGAACATCGACGGGCGCGGGTTGGCTAAAGAAATCAGCAAAGAAACCGGCAGATCGCTGCGTGACAGCGCCGAGCATGTCAGCGCCTGGGCGTCATTGCATCGTGTCCAGCAGTTCCGTTTCTTTGGTATTCCTGGGCGTCAGGCATACCGAGAGCTGCGCTTGCTGGCTGGTCAGGCGGCGAGAGTGCAGGGCGAACGCAAAGCGGGCGCACCGCTACTGGATAACCCGCGTCTGGATGCGGTACTGGCGGCGGCTGATGCGGGCTGTTTTGCCACCTACATCATGAAGCAGGGCGGTGTGCTGGTTCCCCGAAAACATCACCTTGTCCGCACGGCTTATGAGCTTAACGACGAGCCGAGCGCTTACGGCGATCACGGTATCCGTATCTATGGAATATGGTCCCCGATTGCAGAGGGTAAGATTTGCACGCACGCGGTGAAGTGGAAAAAGGTTCGTAAGGTCGTTGACGTTCAGGAGGCGGCAGCCGACCAGGGCGCTTG
Source organism: Citrobacter sp. A316 (assembly GCF_002042945.1). NCBI lineage: Bacteria > Pseudomonadati > Pseudomonadota > Gammaproteobacteria > Enterobacterales > Enterobacteriaceae > Citrobacter > Citrobacter sp. A316. The sequence goes on along the minus strand of NZ_MVFZ01000017.1, from coordinate 68,225 downwards.
CGCCCCTTGGACTCGTGGCAATAACTGTCCCCCTGTTGAAAATGTGAACAAATCAGGGGGTGATTTACCCGATATTAAAACCATGGATGAGAAGGAGCTGCAGGAATATCTCCACAACATGGGCCAGAAGGAACGGCGGGAGCTGACAGCCAGGTTGAGACTGGTAAAACCGAAGCGGAAAAAAGCATACATACAGAGTATTTCCGAGCAGCAGCGCCTGCAGCTTGAGGCAGAACTGACTACCAGGGGGTTTGAAGGTAGTGCATCTGAGATTGATTTGCTTCTGCGTGGCGGCAGCATTCCATCCGGTGCCGGTTTACGTATTTTTTACCGTAACCAGAGGCTGCAGGAAGATGACAAATGGCGTCAATGGTACTAAGGTTGCTGTTTAACATTTCGTGCTTTATTGACCGACATCAGTACATCCAATTAACTGACAAAAAAGAGTTTTACATTTTTTCTTTCCTACTATACTGTTTATATAAACAGTGGATATATATACAGTATTTGTGTATCCGTGTAATGATAGGAGGGAAGATGCAGGACTATCTTTTGGAGTCATTGAAGCTCCAGCGTATTGATTTTTTTATCAAGCTTGTAGCGGCTAGTGAGTGCAGCGACGAAGAAAAGCGGCTGGCTATCCAGTGGGTGTCCGAACTGACAGACGAGTTGATGGCGAAAATTCGCAGCCATGAATACAGCCGGTCAATGGACGTTACCAGTTAAAGGGAATCTGTATGCGCATTGAAATAATGATCGATAAAGAGCAGAAGATTAGCCAGGCCACACTGGAAGCCCTTGAATCCGAGCTTTACCGTAATTTGCGCCCTCTGTATCCCAAAACAGCAATTCGTATCCGTAAGGGCAGTGCCAATGGTGTTGAACTGAGCGGGTTAAAACTGGATGAAGACAAAAAGCGAGTGATGGAAATTATGCAGCAGGTCTGGGAGGACGACAGCTGGTTACATTAGATAACGTTGTGAGAGGCAGAACGTAGTTCTGGCGCTCGCAAGGTTGAACAACGAGCTATGCGAGGCGTTAGCTATGGGGTCTAAAGACAACAAGTATCAAATTGTATATCGCGGTCAAACGCTGGAAACAATCATTCCCGGTCAGTGGGTTTTCTTTCAACGCCCAAAAGAGTGCGGCGGCGGATACTGGATGGGAAGAACTTATGATGACTGTTTCTGGCTTGAGCTGGAGTATCCGGTGTCTTTATCTGATGGACTTGGTTACTTGATAGTTATTACGAAAGTCGAAGCCACAAGTCATGAATTTGATGCAAATTATTCTCTGTTTGACTGATTTCGTCGTAGTGCATGACTATGCCGCATGAAAACGCATGATCGTTTAAGGATCGTTTATGCTGAGGCCCGCCAGAACTGGCGGGCTTTTGCCTGTTTCATGCAGGTGCATGAAAACCACTACATAAAGCGGGCAGGCGTGGCGGGGATACGAGCGCGCGCCGAAGCGATTATGTAACAGTTTTGGCTATTGATGTCATAGTGAACTTAATGATGGAGAAAGTGTCAACCTATGTGTAAACTACAGTTAGTGAGATAGAGAGATATGAGATGAAACAACTTCAAGGAGGGCGGCATGAGTACTAACAGCGAACGTATGTCCAATGCGCCCGTTTACTACGCATTGGTGCAAGTAAAGTTTACTCCAGTAGCTGCAATGAGTAAGTATGTTCCAGACATACAAGATGCGCTAAGAGTTGAAGGATTTCCTTTATTTGAAGTTTCCAATACAACTCAGCTGAAATTTGAAATTAAAAACCCCAATGAGCCACCGGTACATTCATTTGAACCTGTGACAAGTTGGTTGATGATTGATGCGGATAGAAAGTCTGGTTTTGTTTTAGGCAACGATTTCATTACGTTCCATACAACAGATTATGATAACCATGTACCTTTCATTTCATCATTGATACTTGGTCTGAGCAAAGTTCTTGAATTTGCTAAGCCATCGTTGGTAAGCCGGATTGGGCTTCGATATTTGGATGCTGTGTTTCCTGAGAAAAGCGAAACAATTGAGCAGTATCTTGTAAAGGAACTTCATGGTGTTGATTTCGGATGGACGCCAATACAGTCCATACAAGAGTCTGTATATCAGACATGTGTTGAGCCATTGATTTCTAATGGATTTATGGTTTCACGCATACATAAGATGAATGGTCAGCTAGGTTTTCCGCCAGATATGATTCCTAATGGTTTACTGCCGCTGCCGAGATTTAGTAACACAGAGTTTCGTATGCACGCAATAATTGATACAGATCATTATGTTGAAGGCAACATGTCAACTGATTTGCAGTTAATTGAAAAACAGATTCTTTCGTTGCATAGTAAAGTTAAAGAAGCATTTGAAGGCATGGTTTCAGATTTTGCCCGTGCTAAATGGCACTGAAACAACGGAGGTGACTAAAATGTATGCAATTCCTACCGGAAGCATAGGCTCTGTAGATCGGTATACTCCAGATTCGCAGTCAAGCTCATGTGTATCAGGTGTTGTTGCTGTCGCCGCATCTTTACTATTAGTTGGTACGGGGGCTTCATACCCTGTAAATGCTTATAAGCAATGGCGTCAGTATGTTCAGCCAAGGGTTCAGTTTGCATTTGATTCTATAGAGTCAACGTACACGCCTGCAATTTCTCCTGAGGTTGATGTCAGGAATGTTGCCCAACATTTGGCTAATATTCGAGAAGTGCTGTCTCCATCAATGTCAGAACTGGCTAAGGATTTGGGGATAACTCGGCAGGCTCTCTATAAATGGTTGTCAGGGGAGAACCAGCCTGATGATGCTTCAAAAGTGCAATTCATTACCAACCTCAGTAATGTTGCTGACTCTTTTTCCAAAGCTGGACTCAATGATGCGAAGCTATTGGTGAAAATGAAAGCATTCAATGGTAAGTCGTTGATGGACTTAGTAAAAGAAGGTGAGTCTTGGAACAAGCCAGTTCAGGTATTGATTGATGAAGCTAAAGCGATGAATGCAGCAGCTGAATCGGCCAATTACTTAGCAAGCAAGGCGAAACCGACAGATGATTGGAAGTCATCTATTTCAATTCCTGGAACAGTAGAGGAATAAATCACATTTATGTTGGTACGAGGAACATCATGGCGTCAGGGGCATGTTCTTAAACATGATGATGCCGTTTCACTTGGACTTCTGAAGCCTGATGAAACGAACCATAAAGTTGTAGTTATAACGCATGATTGTGATTTACAGAGTAATTCAGAAAAAAACGTGGAACTTATGTTTGGCCCCTTGAAAAAGGGGTCAAGCAAGATGAAAAGGGCTAAGCATCCGAGAATCCTCGATCTATGTTTTGAAAACCCAGAAAGTGCTAAGAAGAACGCAGTAGAGCTTCGGCATGAAAGAAAAGCCATCATTCCTAAAGAAGCTTTCCATTGTGAGGAAAACGATCCGGCATTCACCATTAGTACAGAAGAGAAACAAGCTCTTAAGCAATGGTTAGCAGCTAAGTATGGTCGTCCTGCGTTTCCTAACTCGTTTGAAGAGCGCTTGCGGGCTTACGACGAGGATAAAAAATTTATTTTCGAAAAAGAAGTTGCGGACATTATCGCCACAAACGCAGAGCATTTGATCGGAGTTTTTTTCGATTTGGGCGAAGAAAGATTTAACGATCTTGAGGAAGGCATACCATATGAGCTTTCTATCAATGTTGTTTATGATGCAACTGAAGGTGGCCCCGATGCCAGAGTGGCGGCTGAACAAACCTGTTCTGATCTAAAGGCATTGTTTTATAAGTTTTATGGTGATCCAATCTTGGGACATTCAGAGCTTATAGAATTGAATACGTGCATTGCTGTTGCCGATACTCATTTCTCCCTGTATGCATTGAGGCGGATGGATCAATGGAGGGTGGAATACATCAGCCTTGAAGAAGATTCATATGGCGATTTCATTGGTGCCGGTGTTTAAACTGACTGTTTCGACAGCCAGTTTAAACAGGCTTTAATCAAGCATCGCCTAATTTATATTCGTCAAAACGAATAATTTCGTCATTAAGCCATTCATTTAATTCCATTAATCTTTTTTGAAGTGGAATCAATTCATTACGAACGAATACTCGACTAGCTTTTTCCACGTCTCCAAACCCACCAACGTTGCTCGGCATAATTCCCATCATCTGCGGTGGCACGCGGTGCGCTGCCATCATGTCATCGCGGCTAACGTTCTTGATGTTCAGAAACTCATCTTTTGCTGCGACCTCTGACAGCGGGATGATCTGGATGCCGTCCTTTTTTCCGTTGGGCGAATACATAAACAGGTTGCGGAAATTGCCTGGGCCTTTGGCGCTTTTCATTGCCTGGCGGATATTGTTCACGTCCTCCTGATTCTGCGCGGCGTCGGTCATGTACATGATGAACCCTGCATGGCTGCCGTTGATGTAATACTTGCGGCGAAACAGCGTGGCAGACTCGTTTAGCAGGGCTGAGGGGATGGCTGATAGATATTCCGGCAGGCCGTAAATCTCCTGGTTTAAATCAGGTTCCATCAGGTGAAAGATACTACCTTTGGTGAACTCATACGGTTGTGTTGCCATGCCGTACTGCACAAACCAGTAGGTATCCAGATCCACGCCACGCCGGGTGTATTTCGCCAGCGACGGCTCCAGCGACAGAATACCGCCAAGGCGGTTGGTGCGCTTCTCCAGATAAGCGTTACCAAAAACAAGATAATCCTGCACGAAGCGGCTGAATGCTTGCTGGCTCAGGAGTGGATGCGGGATAAAGGTGCTGGTCAGAATATTGCGTTTAACGGCAATCGGTGAGCTGTGGTGCACGGCGGCACGGTAGGTGCGAGCCAGCCCATCAAAACTGACTGGCGGCTCATACCATCTGTCCATCTGCACGCACTCCACGTAATCCAGTAGCTCGCGGCGGTCCAGCACCGGAATCGGATCGCCAAAGCTGAATGCCTCAGCAGTTACGCCTGCATTTTTAGGCGCCATACCTTCTGTTGGCGTTGTGCTGGTTAAGGCTTCGGGTTCACTCATCAAAAAATCTCCACAATATTGCTGGTATTGGCGGATTCGCCCTGCAGCGGTTCGTTAAACAGTGCGTGCATCGTTGCCCAGGCCAAATCTGCGTGGCTGGCTTCTTCGCTGCGGCTGGCTTCATAAGTGGGGCGGTTGCCGCTGGCGGTGGTGGCGCGGCGGATAGCCATAAAGGACTGCGCAATGTCGGTGTGCCCGGCGTCAAACTCCAGACGGCGGTGGCTGATAATGTCGTACGCCTTGAGCACCAGGGCGTTTTTAACGTTGGGGTTGTAGACAAACTCCCGCACGGCAGGAAAGAACGCTTTTACGTTCTCATAAACACCGTGACCGACGCCGGTCGAGTCGATGCCGATATAGGTCACGTTGTACTGCTGCGTCAGTTTTTTGATGGCGTCCGCCTGGGCGCGGAAGTCCATTCCGCGCCACTGATGACGCTCCAGAATGCGGAACTTCCCGCCCGGTACAGTGGGCGGGGCCATAACCACGCAGCCTGCGCTGTCACCGTTCTGCGTACCTTTCGCCGGGTCGTATCCGATCCAGACATCTCTCCAGCCAAACGGGCGCAGCGCCAGCGCCTGAAAATCGGTCCAGACTTCCCAGCTGTCCACCATGCACGCCTGCAGCTCGCTGAGCGGGAATACTGACGCCAGATCGTCAATAAATTCGCACATCAGCAGGTTCTGGTATTCGTCCGGGCTGTACTCCATGCGCAGCTGGTCGAGATCGAACAGGTTACAGCCGCCGCGCACCGCATCCTCTACGGTGACGATCTGGCGATACTGCCCGTCAGGGCAGAGCAGGCCGTGCGCAAGGTTGCTGTGGGTCAGGTCAATATCCACCTTGTCCGCTTTGGCACGGCCCCGGTTAAACAGCGCGCCGGACCAGAACGGATAGGCGCTGTGGGTCAGGCTGGACGGCGTGGAAAAGTAGGTTTGTCGCCATTTCTTGTGAATGGCCATGCCGGAGGCAACCTTGCGCAGCTCCTGGAATTTCGGTATCCAGAAATATTCATCAAGATACAGGTTGCCGTGGTAGCTCTGCGCCGTGCGGGCGTTGGTGCCGAGAAAGTACAGGCACGCGCCATTGCTGAGCGTCATCGGGTCGCCTTTCAGCTCAACATCCACCTCTTTTGCAAAGTCGATGATGTACTGCTTAAAGACGTGCGCCTGCGCCTTACTGGCTGAAAGGAAAATCTGGTTGCGCCCGGTGGTGATGGCATCAATCAGCGCTTCGCGGGCAAAAAAGTATGTTGCCCCAATCTGGCGTGACTTGAGCAGATTGCGAATGCGGTGTTTTACGCCTGCCTGCCACCAGTGGCGCTGATATTCAAACATGCCGTTGCGGAAGATTTCTTCCAGCTTTTCGGCCTGTTCATCAGTGAAAACATTCTTTTCGGGCTGGCGGCGTGGCCCTTTGTTACGGTTGGCAACTTTCGGGTTTAAATCAGCTTCATTCCCGCCATCGTTAAATTTTCCGATCCGGGCATGGCGCTCTGACTGGCGCGCCAGCAGGTCAATTTCCTTGAAGTCTTTCCCTTCTTTCTGCTCCTTCATGATGAGCTGGCAGTAACGTGCGGCGGTGGTGAGCTGCATCTGATCAAGCGGCCCATAGTCGCCCCACTTGTCGCGCTTCTTCCAGCTGTGAACGGTTGCAACTTTTTCGCCCAGCATTTCAGCAATGCGGGCTACGCGGTATCCCTGAAAGTACAGCAGCATGGCCTGCCGACGGGGATCGAGGTCTGCGGGGGTCAGTGTCGTGTTCATGACCCAAACATACGGCCTTGGATGGCGGCTTTCCCCGGCTGCGGTTTGTGTGGTTTACCGTACAAATACAGCGCGTTGTCTCACTCCCCCCATCACCGCAAACATAAGGCTCCAGTAAGTTATTTCTAACGGAGCATGGCTCATGACAGTGAAAGCAAAGCGTTTCCGTATTGGGGTGGAAGGTGCCACCACTGACGGGCGCGAGATCCAGCGTGAATGGCTGGTACAGATGGCTGCCAGCTATAACCCGACGGTCTATACCGCGCTGATTAACCTGGAGCACATCAAGTCTTATCTGCCGGACAGCACGTTTAACCGCTATGGCAGGGTGACGGGGCTGGTTGCAGAAGAAATCCAGGACGGCCCACTGGCGGGCAAGATGGCACTTTATGCCGATATCGAACCCACTGACGCCCTGGTGGAACTGGTGAAAAAAGGCCAGAAGCTTTTCACCTCCATGGAGGTCAGCACGAAGTTTGCCGACACCGGCAAAGCCTACCTTGTGGGGCTGGGTGCGACGGACGATCCTGCGAGCCTTGGCACCGAAATGCTGGCTTTCAGCGCCAGTGCCGCACATAACCCGCTGGCAAACCGTAAGCAGAATCCTGAAAACCTGTTTTCGGAAGCGGTTGAAACGCTGATCGAACTGGAAGAAGCCCAGGACGAAAAGCCGTCCCTCTTTGCCCGCGTCACCGCGCTGTTCACCAAAAAAGAGCAGACCGACGATGCGCGATTCTCTGATGTGCATAAAGCCGTGGAGCTGGTCGCTACTGAGCAGCAGATCCTGAGCGAGCGCACTGACAAATCCCTGTCCGAACAGGACCAGCGCCTTTCTGAGCTGGAGTCCTCCCTGCAAGAACAGCAGACCGCCTTTGCCGAGTTACAGCAGCAGCTGAGCCGCGAAGACAGCCGCAAGGATTACCGCCAGCGCGCGCCGGGCGGTGACGCACCGGCAGGCACCCTGACCAATTGCTGATGGAGCATAAAACCCGATGAAAAAGAATACCAAATTTGCCTTTAACGCTTACCTGCAGCAACTGGCGCGCCTGAACGGTGTTGAAGTTGAGGAACTGTCCAGCAAGTTTACCGTGGAGCCGTCCGTGCAACAGACGCTGGAAGATGAGATCCAGCAGTCCGCCGCATTCCTGACGCTCATTAACATTTCCCCCGTCGATGAGCAGTCAGGTCAGTTGCTGGGGCTGGGCGTGGGCAGCACTGTTGCCGGGACAACGGATACGACCAAGCAGGATCGTGAGCCGACCGATCCAATGGTGATGGAGGACGTGGAATACAAATGCGAGCAGACCAACTTTGATACGGTGCTGACCTACGCAAAACTGGACTTGTGGGCGAAATTCCAGGACTTCCAGGTGCGTATCCGTAACGCCATCATCAAGCGTCAGGCGCTGGACCGTATCATGATCGGCTTTAACGGGCTGGCCCGCGCCAAAACGTCTAACCGTACTGAAAATCCACTTCTGCAGGACGTCAATAAGGGCTGGCTACAGAAAATCCGTGAAGATGCACCGGATAGCGTCATGGGCAGTACCACCAAAGATGGCGTAACCACCAAAGGCGCGGTGAAAGTGGGTAAAGGAGCCTCAAAACTGGATGAGGGAGGCTACGAAAATCTGGACGCGCTGGTGATGGATGCGGTCAATGAACTGATCGACGTGGTTTATCAGGATGATGACGATCTGGTGGTGGTCTGCGGACGTGAACTGCTGTCTGACAAGTATTTCCCGCTGGTTAACAAAGACCAGGACAACAGCGAAAAAATTGCCGCCGATCTGATCATCAGCCAGAAGCGCATGGGCGGTCTGCAGGCGGTTCGTGCGCCTTACTTCCCGGCAAATGCGCTGCTGATCACCCGACTGGATAACCTGTCCATCTACTGGCAGGTAGACACCCGCCGCCGTTCTGTCATCGACAACCCGAAACGTGACCGGATTGAAAACTTTGAATCCGTCAACGAGGCGTATGTGGTCGAGGACTACCGCTGCGCTGCACTGGTGGAAAACATCGTAATAGGTGACTTCACCCCGCCAGCCGCACCTGCAGCAGCCGCAGAATCAGGAAACGGAGAGTAACGCATGAGCCTGAGTCCCGCACGGCAGCACCGCCTGCGCATTCAGGCCGAACAGGCCGCCCGTGAAGGCGGCAGTGTTCGCCATGCGTCGGGTTATGACCTGATGCTGCTGCAACTGGCAGAAGATCGCCGCCGGCTTAAAGGCATCCAGTCCACGGTGAAAAAGGCGGAAATCAAGGTGGAGCTGCTGCCGAAATATTCCGCCTGGGCGGAGGGGGTGCTGGCTGCCGGAGGTGCGCAGCAGGATGACGTGCTGATGTACGTGATGCTGTGGCGTATCGACGCCGGTGATTATGCCGGTGCGATCGAAATCGGGCGTCATGCGCTGCGCCATGGCTGGGTGATGCCGCTGGGCAATCGTAACGTGCAGACCGTGCTGGCAGAAGAAATGGCAGACGCGGCGCAAAGCGCTCTGCTTGCCGCTGCCGGTTTTGATGCCGATCTGCTTCTGCAGACGCTGGACCTGACCACTGATCTGGATATGCCGGACCAGTCGCGGGCGCGCCTGCATAAAGCCATCGGCGCTGTTCTGAGCGAAAGCAACCCGGCGTCTGCCCTGAATCACCTTACCCATGCGCTGCAGCTTGATCCCCGCTGCGGTGTGAAAAAAGAAAAGCAGCAGCTGGAGCGCAGACTGCGCAATGACAGCCGCTAACGAACGTGCCCCGCGCACGGGCGGCACGGGATGGCGAAAGGCACTACCATATCAAAATTCCGTCCACCGCCCACTTATTCAGGAGAAAGCCGCATGAAGTTTGTTGCGCCCGAACAGGCACCGGAACAGGCGGAGGTCATCAAAAATACGCCGTTCTGGCCTGATGTGGACCTGTCGGAATTTCGCAGTGTGATGCGTACTGACGGCACGGTGACGCAGCCGCGTTTAAAGCAGGTTGTGCTGACGGCTATTTCTGAGGTTAACGCTGAGCTGTACGACTTCCGTAACCGCCAGCAACTGCTGGGCTACCGGGCACTGGCTGAGGTTCCGACGGACATGCTGGACGGTAAAAGCGAGCGTATCCGGCACTACCATAACGCCGTTTTTTGCTGGACGCGTGCCGTACTCAATGAACGTTATCAGGATTTTGACGCCACGGCGTCAGGTGTGAAACGGGGGGAGGAGCTGGCGGAGGCCAGCGGTGATCTGTGGCGTGATGCCCGCTGGGCCATCAGCCGGGTGCAGGATGCGCCGCACTGTACGGTGGAGCTTATCTGATGAAAGTGCGTGCGCATCAGTATGACACGGTGGACGCGCTTTGCTGGCGTCATTACGGGCGCACGCAGGGGGTCACTGAGCAGGTTCTGAAGGCAAATCCGGGGCTGGCAGAGTACGGCCCATTTTTACCGCACGGGCTGCAGGTGGAACTGCCGGACATTACGGCGTCAACCACGGTGCAGACCGTCCAGCTATGGGACTGAATTATGACGCTTGAACGAATCAGCGCCTTTATTACTTACTGCATCGCCGTGCTGCTGGCATTGCTTGGCGATCTGTCGCTCAAGGATGCATCAACGGTTGGCGGCGTGCTGATTGGTGTGCTGATGCTGGCTATCAACTGGTACTACAAACACCAGTCTTTCAGGTTGCTGCGCGATGGCAAAATTTCACGGGGGGAGTATGAATCCTTCAATCGTTAAGCGCTGCCTTGTCGGGGCTGTGCTGGCTATCGCCGCCACGCTGCCCGGTTTTCAGTCGCTCAAAACTTCCGTTGAAGGACTGAAACTGATTGCCGATTACGAAGGATGCCGCCTGCAGCCGTATCAGTGCAGCGCAGGTGTCTGGACTGACGGGATTGGCAATACATCCGGGGTGGTGCCGGGGAAAGCTATCACGGAACGACAGGCGGCACAGGGGTTAATAAACAATGTGCTGCTGACTGAGAAAAAGCTGGATGCCTGCCTGACGGTTAAGCCCCCGCAGCATGTCTACGATGCGCTGGTGAGTATTGGTTTCAATGTGGGGACCGGCGCGATCTGCAGGTCAACCATGGTGTCATATATCAATAGTCAGCAGTGGTGGCAGGCATGCAACCAGCTACCGCGCTGGATTTACGTTAACGGTGTGAAAAATAAAGGTCTGGAGAACCGCCGCGCGCGGGAACTGGCCTGGTGTCTGAAAGGAACTGGAGCGTGACGCGCGCACTGGTGGTAGGGCTGGCGCTGGCTATTGCTGCGCTGGGCTGGCAGTCGTGGCGGCTTAACAATGCCAGTCATACTATCGAGACACAGAGACGTGAGCTGGAAACGAAAGGGCAGGAGCTGGCGAAGAAAAACAGTCAGCTGATCGGCCTGTCTATTCTGACCGAAACCAACAGCCGGGAGCAGACGCGGCTTTATGCGGCAGCAGAAAAGACCACCACACTATTGCGAAATCGCCAGCACCGGATCGAGGAACTGAAACGTGAAAACGAGAGTTTGCGCCGCTGGGTTGACGCTCCTTTGCCTGCTGACATTATCAGGCTGCGCGAACGTCCGGCCCTTGCCGGAGGTGCAGCTTACCGTGAATGGCTGTCCCAGAGTGACGCAGTGCCGCCTGGAAAGTTCATCGCCGCGCAGTAACGGTGATCTGAATGCGGTGCTGGATGAAACAGAGGCCGCCTGGGCGGCCTGTGCTGACAAAGTCGACATGATAGTTGCGTGTCAGGAGCGAAACAGTGAACAAACCACAGTCCCTGCGCAGCGCCCTGAATAAATCGGTGGCGTATGTCCGCAACAACCCGGATAAGCTGCACCTTTTCGTTGATAACGGCTCACTGGTGGCAACCGGTGCCAGCTCTATGTCATGGGAATACCGCTACACTCTGAACGTGGTGATCGAGGATTTCAGCGGCGACCAGAATCTACTGATGGCTCCCGTGTTGCTGTGGCTCAGAGAAAACCAGCCGGACGCCATCAACAACCCGGAGCTGCGCGAAAAACTGTTCACCTTTGAGGTGGATATTCTGCGCAACGACGTGTGCGATATCAGTCTGAACCTACAACTGACGGAGCGCGTACTGGTCAGCACTGACGGCGGTATATCAACGGTCGAGGCTGAGCCGGAACCCGACGAGCCAGAAGAAATGTGGACGGTGAAACGTGGATAATCTGCATAAAGTGGATGAGTGGCTGACAGCGCTGCTGGCAAATCTGGAGCCTGCAGCACGCAGCCGTATGATGCGGCAACTGGCGCAACAGCTGCGCCGGACGCAGCAGCAGAACATCAGGCTGCAGCGTAACCCTGACGGCAGCGGCTATGAGCCGCGCCGGGTAACAGCCCGAACAAAGAAGGGCCGCATCAAGCGGCAGATGTTCGCCAAACTCCGCACCACAAAATACCTGAAAACCTCAGCCAGTGCGGACTCCGCCAGCGTGCAGTTTGAGGGCAAGGTGCAGCGAATTGCACGGGTGCATCATTACGGCCTGCGTGATCGCGTCAGCCGAAAAGGCCCGGAGGTCCGCTACGCAGAGCGCCACCTGCTGGGTATCAGCGATGAAGTGGAAGTGTCGACCCGAGATTTAATACTAAGATGGCTTACCAAGTAAGTAGGTCAGGCAATTCTAAGATGTGCTGATTTGATGAAAGAGTGTGTTTTAGCACACTCTTTCGTACCTCTGACTAGGAGTCGTCTTTTTTATTCATTTTTAAATAGCTTGGTATGTCAAACTTCCTGCACTGGCTTCGATCAAGATCATGTGTTTTTATAGGCGAGTTCGGAGTGTTAAAATCTATGTAATTTAAAAGTTCCTGCTCTGCATCAGAGTTGCCACTTTCAATAAAGTGATTGATTAAGTTAGCGCAAATTAGAGACTCAAAGAACTCTGATAGCCTAAGCTTTCCCTTTTGATATTTTGTCTCAATGTATCTTTTAAATGATGTGTGGTATTCGCTAATATTATCAAGTTTATTTAGGTAAAGGGTATTTATAAGTAACATTATAATTCCTTTGTCACTATAAATGTGTTCGTGTTTTTTTATTGTCTTTTCATGCTTTTTATCTAATGAAAAACCATAAAAAAATGATAGTAAAAATAACATTGCCATCAATAATATTATGTTGTCTCTGTTGTTTTCACTTGAAAGTTTTTTCCCGATTTCATTAACCATCGGTTGCATATCTGGTATTTCATGCTTTTGTGCGATAATTCCATGCTCAATGCGAGACAACACTGCATCGAAAAGCGACAGGTAATTATCTTTCCTTAAAACTCTAATATCATGCATCCAATATATTTCTGACATCTGCGCGTAGACCACACCCGGAGTGAATCTCATGGTATCTAAGGATTCTTTATCACAATGAGGCATGTCATCTATATACTTAAGAATAACCTTCCTATTAACTGCTGATAATCCATTGAAGGTTAGGTGAGGCTTGTTGTCAACGTCAATACAATAGCTAAGAGTATGTGGTGTTGATATTTCAGATGGTAGGGGTTTTAATGCGTGGACATATTTAGACCGAAGGTTGTAAGCGTTTTTTATTGCAATTCTAATCTCATTTTCACCAGCCAATCTAAAACTTTTACTTTTGTTGTTGTAAAAGTCTCTATCCAGAGAATTCATTGCTGTTGTAAGAAATTTGCGACTTAGAGCTAAGTGTTCGTGACTTATGATTTCGGTTCTAATTAAGTGAGCTGTATGCTCATCTAAAGTTCTTAAAATTTTATCTAACCCTTGCCTTTTCCTTAGATCTACGTCTCCCCAGCCTACTTCGCTATCATTTTGATCCTGTGCTAACGATTCAATTGATGCAACAAATAGAGTATAAGCAGCATCCAAATCATCGGATATTCTGATCGATGCAGTAACAAAACGCCGAATTGCTTGTATTGCTTTTTCGTAATGTTTTCTAGGTGAGTTTACTAGTTTGCTAAAAAATGATTGAAACTCAGAAATCTGCTCCTTTCTGACTAAAACCCTATCATCAAAGAAACGATAAATAAAATCACGATTTGCATTTCCTGATACCTTCTTGTCATTTAAAAGTTGTGATGCAAATGAGTGAGATGTTGTGCAGAGTCCGCCGAAATAAAAAGATAATACGTGAGATAAGTCATTCATCAAGTCTTGTCCTGTTGTTGCTATGAACATAGCTTGGCTACCGTCGGGATTCTCGGCAGGTTGACTCTCCTCAATTTCGCAGATTAAAACTTTAGGAGATAGAAACATTGAGGTTGGAGATATTTTGCCAATGCAAAAATCAATTCCCTCTGGTGGTATTACTAAATTTGTGTAGAGAGGGGTTCGGTGCAGAGTCTTATAGAGTTTATCTGTCAACAAAAAATTCCCATTACAGATTTGTAGCATAACATTCACCAAATAAAGTATCGAATTGTATCGTTAACCATACAATACATTTGTAAAGAAAATCTATTTAGTGCGATTCAAAATCGAACTATGAACGCACAACTAACAGAAATCATGCGCCTTATCACCAACCTGATCCGCACCGGCACTGTGACCGAAGTGGACCGGGAAAAGTGGCTGTGTCGGGTGAAAGTGGGCGAGCTTGAAACTAACTGGATTAACTGGCTGACGCTGCGCGCCGGTGGTGCCCGTACATGGTGGTGTCCGTCGCCGGATGAGCAGGTGGTGGTGCTGAGCATGGGCGGTAATCTGGAAACCGCCTTTGTGCTGCCCGCCATCTACTCCAATCAGTTTCCTCCGCCGTCGGATTCCGTGGGCGGTTGCGTGACGGAGTACCCGGACGGGGGATGGTTTGAGTATGAACCCGCCACCGGACGATGGCATGTCAGGGGCATCAAATCCATGGTGATCGAGGCAGCAGACAGCGTCACTTACAAAACCGGTGAGTTTGTGGTGGAGGCTGACACCACGCGCATTAACAGCGAGGTGGTGATCAATGGCGGCGTCACCCAGGGCGGCGGCGCAATGAGTTCTAACGGGATCGTAGTTGATGACCATGAGCATACTGGCGTTCTGAAAGGCGGTGCTAACACGGGAGGTCCGGTATGACGTTGTATATCGGTATGAGCAGGAACGACGGGCAGGCCATTGAAGATACAGACCATCTGCGCCAGTCGGTGCGGGATATTCTGCTGACGCCGCAGGGCAGTCGTCTTGCTCGTCGGGAATATGGCTCCCTGCTTTCTGCCCTGATTGACCAGCCGCAGAACCCGGCGCTGCGCCTGCAGATTATGTCTGCGGTCTATGTGGCGCTGAACCGCTGGGAGCCGCGCCTTACGCTGGACTCCATCACCATCAACGGCAATTTTGACGGCTCTATGGTGGTTGAGCTTACCGGGTACAGCAATAACGGCGCGACAGTTTCCCTTTCCGTATCAACAGGAGCAGACAATGGCAGTCATTGACCTTTCCCGGCTACCGCCGCCGCAGATTGTGGACGTGCCGGACTTTGAGGCATTCCTGGCAGAACGCAAGGCCGCCTTTGTGGCCCTCCATCCGGCTGATGAACAGGAGGCCGTTATGCGTACGTTAGCGCTGGAGTCAGAACCCGTCACCAAACTACTGCAGGAAAATACTTACCGAGAAATCCTGCTGCGCCAGCGTATTAATGAGGCTGCGCAGGCGGTCATGGTGGCCTATTCCATGGGAAATGACCTTGAGCAACTGGCAGGTAACTGCAACGTGAAACGTCTGACGGTAGTACCTGCCGATAATGACGCGGAGCCACCAGTCGCCGCAGTGATGGAAAGTGATGAAGCATTACGCCAGCGCATTCCTGCAGCATTTGAGGGGCTGTCCGTTGCAGGGCCGACGGGAGCCTATGAGTTCCATGCCAGAAGTGCCGACGGGCGCGTGGCGGATGCCAGCGCAATCAGTCCGGCACCGGCTGAGGTGGTGCTTACGGTACTGAGCCGCGAGGGTGACGGTACGGCAGGGGCTGACCTGCTGGCGGTGGTTGAGCAGGCGCTTAACAGTGAAAAGGTTCGCCCGGTGGCAGACCGCCTGACGGTGCGCAGCGCTGAAATTATTCCGTACAGCGTGGATGCGACGATCTTCCTGTATCCGGGGCCGGAGGCTGAGCCGGTGATGGCAGAAGCAAAAGCCAGTCTGCAGAAATATATCGCCAGTCAGACGCGGCTGGGACGTGATATCCGCCGCAGCGCTATTTATGCCGCGTTGCACGTGGAGGGCGTCCAGCGTGTTGAACTGTTGTCCCCGCTGGAGGATGTGGTGCTGGATAAGACGCAGGCGGCATCCTGTACCGAATGGCGCGTTACCAACGGGGGCACGGATGAATAGTCTGCTGCCGCCGGGTTCGTCGCCGCTTGAACGCCGACTGGCGCAGACCTGCAGCGGGATTTCCGATCTGCAGGTATCGCTGCGTGATTTGTGGAACCCGGCAACCTGTCCGATCAGATTCCTGCCTTATCTGGCCTGGGCGTTTTCTGTTGACCGATGGGATGAGAGCTGGACAGAAAGCGTCAAGCGCCGTGTTGTGCAGGACGCTTTTTATATCCATCAGCACAAGGGGACAACCAGCGCCGTGCGGCGCGTGGTGGAGCCGTTCGGCTTCCTGATCCGCATCATTGAGTGGTGGCAGACCGGCGAAACACCGGGGACGTTCCGTCTGGATATTGGCGTGCAGGACCAGGGCATAACAGAAGAAACCTATCTGGAACTGGAGCGCCTGATCGGTGACGCCAAACCATGCAGCCGTCATCTGGTTGGTATGTCCATCAACCTGCAGACAGGCGGCCCGTATTTTGTGGGTGCAGCCACCTACACCGGCGAAGAAATCACGATCTACCCGTATATCAACGAAACCATTATTTCCGGCGGCACCGCTTATGAGGGCGGGGCGGTCCATGTTATTGACACGATGAGAGTGAACCCATGAGCGCAAAATTTTACACCCTGCTGACGGATATCGGCGCGGCGAAACTGGCAAGCGCCGCCGCGCTCGGTGTCCCGTTGAAAATTACCCATATGGCGGTGGGGAGCGGTGGCGGTGTGCTGCCAACACCCAACGCGCAACAGACCGCGTTAGTGGCTGAGGAACGCCGCGCAGCGCTGAATATGCTGTATATCGACCCGCAGAATAGCAGCCAGATTATTGCTGAGCAGGTGATTCCGGAAAATGAGGGCGGGTGGTGGATCCGTGAAGTCGGCCTGTTTGATGAAACCGGCGCGCTGATTGCTGTGGGAAACTGCCCGGAGAGCTACAAGCCGAAACTGGCGGAGGGCAGCGGACGCACGCAGACCGTGCGTATGGTACTGATTACCAGCAGCACCGATAACATCACCCTGAAAATTGACCCTGCTGTGGTTCTGGCAACCCGCAAATATGTGGATGACAAGGTGCTGGAGCTTAAGGTGTATGTGGATGACCTGATGGCAAAGCATCTTGCTGCTGTTGATCCTCATTCGCAATATGCACCAAAAGACAGTCCGACTCTGACTGGTATGCCTAAAACGCCAACGCCACCGGCAGGAAACAACAGCACCCTGATTGCCAGCACCGCATTTGTACAGGCTGCTATTCTTACCCTGATTGGTGGCGCACCGGCAACGCTGGATACGCTGAAAGAAATTGCAGCAGCTATCAATAATGATCCGAATTTCAGTACCACAATTAATAATGCGCTGGCACTGAAAGCACCGTTGGCAAGTCCGGCCCTGACCGGAGCGCCAACGGCTCCCACTGCTGTTCAGTCAACGAATAATACGCAGATTGCCACTACCGCGTTTGTGAAATCTGCTGTTGCGGGGCTGGTTGGTTCGTCGCCGGAGGCGCTGGACACACTGAATGAACTGGCGGCTGCGCTGGGGAATGATCCTAACTTTGCGACAACAGTGATGAACGCGCTGGCGGGAAAACAGCCACTTGATGCCACGCTGACGAATCTCAGCGGGAAAAGCATTTCAGGGCTTCTCGAATACCTTCGTATTGTAGATGCCACAACATCACAGAAAGGACTTGTACGTTTAAACGGTGGTGTGACGGACGAAAGTAACAAGGAAGCAGCAACACCAGGCGCAGTAAAAATAGCTTATGACGCTGCAATGAACGCCTTCAATCTGGCTAAAACAAAGTACACCGCAGAAGGGGCCACAACAGCAATAGCCGGTCTTGTTCAGCTTGTTAATTCAATGGGGGGATCGAATGCTTTGGTCATGCCACAGGCAGCTGTAACCACCGCAATACAGACTTACCCATCTCTTGGCAAAGGACAGACGCTACAGGATTTAAGAACTTCACGAGGTGTAGGAGTCACTTATACCAATTCCACAGGCTTTCCGATTGCAGTGTATGTCCGAATTACTGGCGGTACGTCAGCTAATTTATATGCCTATGTCGACGGAAAAGAATATGGCGGTGGAGGGGCAACGGCTTCGCAGACATCTATAGCAACAGCATTTTTCATTGTTCCTAATAACACAAATTATCGTGTGGATGCTGCCGGTGTTTCCACTGTATTACAAGCCTGGACGGAGTTGAGATAAAAATGCGAGAGATGATGAAGTATTACAAAGACGAAAATAACATGATATATGCTTATGATGCTTACGGCTCGCAGGACTCATTTATCAAAGAAGGGCTTATATTAATCACCAGAAGTGAAGCAATGGCAATTCTTAATCCTCCTCCGACTCATGAAGAACTTATTCAGGCTGCGGAATTTGAGTGCGAGCGACTTCTTAAACATGCTGATGAAGTGATGCTGGACTGGCGCACGGAACTTATGCTCGGTGAAATCAGCGACGCCAACAGGGCTAAACTGTCGGCGTGGTTGGCTTATAAAAACGATGTTAAATCGGTTGATGTGACAACCGACCCCGAGCATGTTAACTGGCCTGTTCCCCCGGAGGCTTGAGGCATACGGGTTTTGCTGGTCAACGCACGCAGCAAGACCCGGTATTTTCCCAACAGAGCAACATCACCATTCATAGCCCACAGCCATCCCTCCAGTTCGAAACGAACCTTTCAAAGAATTTAAATGCGCTGCTAACGATCATTTTTCGTCAATATCAATTGTGCTATTTCCCACACATAGCCCGGCGCGTGCGCCGCGCGCATATCAACCAGAACATAGGCACACCCCCTGTAAACCGGAGAGACTGCCTTATGGCTCAGGATTACCACCACGGGGTGCGCGTTGTTGAAGTCAACGAGGGCACCCGATCTATCACCACGGTGAGCACCGCTATCGTGGGCATGGTCTGCACCGGCGATGATGCTGATGCGTCCGTATTCCCTCTCAATAAGCCGGTTCTGCTGACGGATGTGCTGGAGGCCAGCGGTAAAGCAGGCGAGTCCGGCACGCTGGCCTGTTCGCTGGATGCGATTGCCGACCAGTCAAAACCCGTGACGGTTGTTGTGCGCGTGGCGCAGGGCGAAACCGAAGCGGAAACCACCTCCAATATTATCGGTGGCGTCACGTCCGACGGTAAAAAAACGGGAATGAAAGCGCTGCTTTCTGCGCAGTCGCAACTGAAAGTTAAGCCGCGTATTCTCGGTGTGCCGGGGCATGACACGCAGGCGGTAGCCACTGAGCTGATGAGTGTTGCGCAGAGCCTGCGCGGGTTTGCCTACCTGTCTGCCTATGGCTGCAAGACGGTGGAGGAAGCCATTGCTTACCGGGACAATTTCAGCCAGCGAGAAGGGATGCTGATCTGGCCTGATTTCATCAACTTTGACACCGTGCTAAAAGCCGATGCGACGGCTTACGCCTCTGCACGTGCGCTCGGTTTGCGCGCCAAAATCGACGAACAGACCGGATGGCACAAAACCCTGTCCAACGTGGGTGTGAATGGCGTCACCGGTATTTCCGCTGATGTGTTCTGGGATCTGCAGGACCCGGCAACGGACGCGGGACTGCTGAACCAGAACGACGTCACCACGCTGATCTGTAAAGACGGGTTCCGCTTCTGGGGTTCCCGCTGCCTCAGTGACGATCCATTGTTTGCGTTTGAGAACTACACCCGCACGGCGCAGGTGCTGGCTGACACGATTGCTGAGGGGCACATGTGGGCGGTGGATAAGCCACTGAATCCGTCACTGGCCCGCGACATTATCGAAGGTATTCGCGCCAAATTACGCAGCCTGGTGAATCAGGGATACCTCATCGGGGCTGACTGCTGGCTGGATGAGTCAGTGAACGATAAAGACTCCCTGAAAGCCGGGAAACTCACCATCGACTACGACTACACGCCTGTGCCGCCGCTTGAGAATCTGATGCTGCGCCAGCGCATCACCGATCGCTACCTGGTCGATTTTTCCAGCCGTGTCAGTGCATAAGGGGGATACATGGCATTACCACGCAAGTTAAAACACCTGAACCTGTTCAACGACGGGAACAACTGGCAGGGGATCGTTGAGTCCCTGACTCTGCCGAAATTCACCCGCAAGTTTGAGAAGTATCGCGGCGGCGGTATGCCTGGCTCGGTGGATGTGGATATGGGGCTGGATGACGGCGCACTGGACACGGAATTTTCAATCGGCGGCACCGAACTGTTGTTATTCAAGCAGATGGGCAAGGCAACCGTTGACGGCATCCAGCTGCGTTTCACCGGCTCTATTCAGCGTGACGATACCGGCGAAGTTCAGGCCATTGAGCTGGTTGTGCGCGGGCGTCATAAAGAAGTGGATTCCGGCGAGTGGAAAACCGGCGAGAGCAGCACCACCAAAGTCAGCAGCACCAACAGCTACGCGAAGCTGACCATTAACGGCGAAGTGCTCTATGAGGTTGATCTGGTCAACATGATTGAAATCGTTGACGGCGTGGACCTGATGGAAGCACACCGTAACGCCCTTGGCCTCTGATTTAACTTAACGGCGCGGTGATCCGCGCCAGTATCTGATTAACAGGAAACGAACATGAGCGACAAGCTGACTGAAAAAACCGTACAACTGGATACGCCAATCATGCGAGGTAAAACCCAAATCACCGAAATTGTGCTGCGTAAGCCGCAGTCCGGTGCGCTGCGCGGCACCTGCCTGCAGGCCATTATGGATATGGACGTGGGGGCCATGATGACAGTGATCCCGCGTATTTCCACCCCAACGCTGACCGCACAGGAAATGGCTGAACTGGACCCCGCCGATCTCACCGCGTTGTCGGTCGAGGTGGTGACTTTTTTGTTGAAGAAGTCGGTGCTTGCCGGTTTACCGACAGCCTGACGATTGATGACCTGGTGGCGGATATCGCCACCATCTTTCACTGGTCGCCGTCCATCACTGACGTTATGCCGCTGACAGAGGTGCTGGAGTGGCGGCACAAAGCGATTCAGAGAAGCGGGGCCAGCGATGAGTGACAATAACCTGCGTCTGCAGGTGATCCTGAATGCGGTTGACAAGCTCACCCGCCCATTTCGATCCGCGCAGGCCAGCTCGAGGGAGCTGGCTGCTGTGCTTCAAACCACCCGGAACAGCCTGAAAGAACTGAATAAACAGGCCGGGCGTATTGATGAATTCCGTAAAACCAGGTCACAGCTTGCTATTACTGCAAAAAATCTCAACGCCGCACGCGAAGAAGCCGCAAAACTTGCCACTCAGTTTGCTGCAACAAACCGCCCAACCGCTGCGCAGGCCAAGTTATTTAGCCATGCGAAAACCCGCGTACAGGAACTGCAGCAGACATACAACGGTCTGTTGGGTTCGGTACAAAGACAGCGGCAGGCGCTGAAAGAATCCGGGATCGATACTAAACAGCTAAGTAGCGCACAGCGGGAACTGCGGAAAAATGCAGATGAAACAAGGCAGGCTCTGGAACGTCAGCAGAAATCCCTGAAACGTCTGGGCGAACAGCAGGCGAAAATGAATGCTGCCCGTGAGCAATATTCCCGACGCCTTGAGGTGCGGGATCGCATCGCCGGGGCAGGTGCTACTACCACGGCGGTAGGGGTGGCGATGGGGGTACCTGTTGTGGCGGCAGTTAAGAGCTATAGCAGCATGGAAGATGCCATGAAAGGCGTGGCAAAGCAGATGAATGGCCTGCGGGACGATAACGGGAATCGCACGAAACAATATTATGACATGCAGGACTCTATCAAGGCCGCCAGTGAACAGCTGCCGATGGAGAATGGCGCTATAGATTATGCCGCGCTGGTTGAGGGGGGCGCGCGCATGGGCGTGACCAACCAGGACGATCCTTACGAAGACCAGAAACGTGACCTGCTGGCCTTTGCATCCACGGCGGCAAAAGCTGCAACGGCCTTTGAGCTGCCTGCCGATGAGCTGGCGGAAGGGCTGGGGAAAATCGCGCAGCTCTATAAAGTTCCGACACGTAATATTGAACAACTGGGCGATGCGCTGAATTACCTGGACGATAACGCCATGTCAAAGGGTGGGGACATTATCAATGTCCTGCAGCGCATGGGGGGCGTGGCTGACCGCCTTGACTTCCGAAAGGCCGCGGCGCTGGGTTCAACATTTCTTTCTTTGGGGGCTGCCCCGGAAATCGCCGCCAGCGCTTCTAATGCCATGGTGCGTGAGCTGTCCATTGCCACCATGCAAAGTAAACGCTTCTTTGAAGGTATGGATCTGCTGAAACTCAATCCGGAGGAGATTGAAAAGCAGATGACCACCGATGCCATGGGCACCATTCAGCGTGTTCTGGAGACGGTCAACAATCTGCCGCAGGACAAGCGCCTGTCTGCAATGACGATGCTTTTTGGCAAAGAGTTTGGTGATGATGCGGCGAAACTGGCTAACAACCTGCCTGAGCTGCAGCGCCAGTTGAAACTCACCTCGGGTAGTGGTGCTGATGGCTCCATGCAGAAAGAATCCGACATTAACAAGGATTCATTGTCTGCGCAGTGGTTGCTGGTTAAGACGGGCGCGCAGAACGCTTTCAGCAGCCTGGGGGAAACGTTGCGCCAGCCGCTGATGGATATTATGGGCATGGTTAAGGGCGTGACCGGGGCGCTGCGTCGCTGGGTGGAGCAGAATCCCGTGCTGGCTGGCACGCTGATGAAAGTGGCGGCGGCTACGGCGGCTATCACTGTCGGGCTGGGTACACTTGCCGTGGCGGTGGCTGCTGTGCTGGGGCCGATTGCGGTGATTCGGTTTGGCCTGTCTGTGCTGGGTTTAAAAACATTACCTTCCGTTGCTGCAGCAGTAACACGTACTGGCAGTGCCCTGTCATGGCTGGCAGGTGCGCCACTTTCCCTGTTGCGTCGGGGTATGGCGTCATCCGGTGGCAGTGTCGGGTTGCTGAGTGCCCCGCTTAATTCCCTGCGTCGCTCAGCCGGAATTGCGGGTAATGCACTGAAAACGGTGGCAGGTGCGCCGCTTGCCGTGTTCCGTGCCGGTATGTCAGGCATCCGTAATGTTATCGGTATGGTGATGAACCCGCTGGCGGCGTTGCGGGGTGGGCTGACAGCTGCCGGTGGCGTGTTGCGTTTTCTTGTTTCTGGTCCGCTGGCATTACTTCGCGGCGCGCTGTTTGGCATTTCTGGCCTGCTGGGCGCGCTGCTAAGTCCGATAGGGCTGGTTGTGGCTGCGCTGGCTGGTGTGGCGCTGGTTGTGTGGAAATACTGGCAGCCCATCGGTGCATTTCTGGGGGGCGTGGTGGAAGGGTTCAAAGCCGCTGCTGCGCCCATCAGCGCCGCCTTTGAGCCGCTCAGACCCGTGTTTCAGTGGATTGGTGACAGGGTGCAGGCCTTGTGGGGCTGGTTCAATGATTTACTTACGCCGGTTAAATCCACTTCCGAAGAACTGAACAGCGCAGCTGCAATGGGGCGCCGGTTTGGTGAGGCGCTGGCGGAAGGTCTGAATATGGTGATGCACCCGCTGGAATCACTTAAATCCGGTGTGTCGTGGCTGCTGGAAAAGCTCGGTATTGTCAGTAAGGAGGCGGCAAAGGCGAAACTGCCTGCGCAGGTCACGCAGCAGCAATCCGCCACAGTGAACAGTGACGGCAAAGTGGTGCTGCCGCCCGGCGGGTTCCCGGCTTACGCAGGGATGTACGACACGGGCGGGATCATTCCACGCGGGCAGTTTGGCATTGTTGGAGAAAATGGCCCTGAAATTGTGAACGGACCGGCAAATGTCACCAGCAGGCGGCGTACTGCTGCGCTGGCCTCTGTCGTTGCAGGCGTAATGGGGGTAGCTGCGACACCTGCAGAAGCGGCTCCGCTTCATCCGTTCAGTCTGCCTGCGAGGGCATACCAGACGCAGCCAGTTAAGGCTGACAGCCCGCCGTCAGTTATTCGTTATGAGATAAATGCGCCCATTCATATCGTCGCGCAGCCGGGACAGAGTGCGCAGGATATTGCCCGTGAAGTGGCACGCCAGCTTGAGGAGCGGGAACGCAGGGCTAGGGCAAAAGCGCGCAGCAATTTCAGCGATCAGGGGGGGTATGAATCATGATGATGGTGCTGGGTTTATATGTATTTATGTTGCGCACTGTCCCTTATCAGGAGCTGCAGTATCAGCGCAGCTGGCGACATGCAGCCAACAGCCGGGTGAACCGCCGCCCGTCAACGCAGTTTCTTGGCCCGGATAACGATTCACTGACACTGTCCGGGGTTCTGCTGCCGGAAGTGACCGGAGGCAGGCTGTCATTGCTGGCGCTGGAGTTGATGGCAGAGCAGGGCAAAGCCTGGCCTTTGATTGAAGGCAGCGGAACCATTTATGGCATGTTTGTTATTGAAAGTCTGAGCCAGACAAAGACGGAGTTTTTTGCCAGTGGAATGCCCAGGCGCATTGAGTTTACGATTACCCTCAAACGGGTTGATGAATCGCTGTCTGACATGTTCGGGAGCCTAAGTGACCAGCTCAGCAATCTGCAGGACTCTGCTGCCTCTGCGATTGGGGGGATTAAGAACACGGTAGGAGGATTGCTGCAGTGAACGTTAATTCTGATCTTCTGAATCTGAACAGCAAAAGCCCGGCTTTCAGTATCGTCATTGAAGGTAAGGACGTGACGACCGTGCTGGATACCCGCCTGATGAGTCTGACGCTAACGGATAACCGGGGCTTTGAAGCGGACCAGCTTGATCTGGAGCTGGACGACGCCGACGGGCTGATCGCCCTGCCGCGACGTGGGGCAGTGATTCAGCTGGCGCTGGGCTGGAAAGGCCAGCCGCTTTTCCCTAAAGGGGCTTTTACTGTGGATGAAATTGAACACAGCGGTGCCCCTGACCGGTTGACCATCCGGGCGCGTAGCGCAGATTTCCGTGAAACCCTCAATACACGGCGCGAAAAATCATGGCATCAGACAACGGTGGGGGAGGTGGTAAAGGAAATCGCCGCCCGGCATAAGCTCAAAATGACGCTGGGTAAAGACCTGACGGATAAGGCGCTGGATCATCTGGACCAGACCAATGAAAGCGATGCAAGTTTTCTGATGAAACTGGCGAGACAGTATGGGGCGATTGCTTCCGTTAAGGACGGGAATCTGCTGTTTATCCGGCAGGGACAGGGAAGAACAGCGAGCGGCAAGCCGCTGCCGGTTATCACCATCACGCGCAAAGCCGGTGACGGTCATCGATTCACCCTTGCTGATCGTGGTGCCTATACCGGTGTTATTGCCAGCTGGTTGCATACGCGTGAACCCAGGAAAAAAGAGACAACCAGTGTTAAGCGTCGTCGAAAGAAAACCACCACACCCAAAGAGCCGGAAGCAAAACAGGGCGATTATCTGGTGGGAACGGATGAAAACGTGCTGGTTCTTAATCGTACCTACGCCAACCGGAGCAATGCAGAGCGCGCGGCAAAAATGCAGTGGGAACGTCTGCAGCGTGGGGTTGCTTCATTTTCCCTGCAGCTCGCTGAGGGGCGGGCTGATCTCTATACGGAAATGCCGGTGAAGGTGACGGGGTTTAAGCAGCCGATCGATGATGCAGAATGGACCATTACCACCCTGACGCATTCTGTCAGCCCGGATAATGGATTTACGACCAGCATGGAGCTTGAAGTAAAGATTGATGATTTAGAAATGGAATAAATAAGTTCTCAATATTGATTCTTTGTGTATCATTATTGAGATTTTAATGGTGGCGGAGAGTAAAAAAATGATGAATTGCCCAAAGTGTGGACATGCGGCGCACACCCGGAGCAGCTTTCAGGTTACTGACAGCACGAAGGAGCGTTACTGCCAGTGCCAGAACATTAATTGCGGCAGCACATTTGTCACCCATGAAACGGTTGTACGATTTATCGTTACCACGACAATAATCAATAATGCCCCGCCGCACCCTACGCCGGGTGGTCAAGGGCACATGAATTTTTAAAATAAGAACCTGCTGCGGCAGGTTTTTTACGCGTCAGGAATTTCACCCGTTTCTATAAAATGCACAAAACTTTCTTCATCAATGATGATCGTACCCTTCATGCGTGCAGCATTTACTTTGGAAGGACCGGCATTGTATCCGCAACAAAGCATCTGCAGATTTTGAGTAACGGAACTTCTCACTGTCATGCTGTGCGCCTCGGCAACTTCAATCAAACGCTCTTTATCTGCCTTTTTGAAACCTGTAAAACAGACGTCAAAAGTTAGGGTTTTGGGCTTGGTCGACTTGGTTAGATGGATGTAATTTTCTGGTAGGAAGGACTGACAGGCTTGCTGTGCTTCATCAGCAGATGTGCATTCTTGAAGTATTCTATCTTTACGAAACGTTCTTATTGAATGGGCTGATTGGCATATACCCTGAATGTGGTTATCGCTGTGGCTAACACTGCTTATTGAATGGGCACCAATGCGCGCATTCGCATTGATGTAAACAAAGTGCATTTCTTCCATGTGAATCACCTTTATTACACAAACGGCTAAGACGTTTTGAACGGTGGGCAAATTGGCTGCCGCCATTTTGCCGCCACAGCCAAACAAAAAGGGGTTACGTTTTCACGTAACCCCTTGTTTTATTTGGTGGAGCTGGCGGGAGTTGAACCCGCGTCCGAAATTCCTACATCCTCGGTACTACATGCTTAGTCAGTCTTTACATTCGCCTGGCACCTGCGGACAGACACGCCACTACCAGACTAGCCTGATTAGATTTAACGCTTCAACCCCAGGCAGGGCCTCCACGCGATCTCTTTTGGGTTTGACCTCTCTTTGATCCCCGTCTTAAGAGCGGAAGCTAGGGAGAGAGGGCTCAGAGCAGGTTATTAAGCTGCTAAAGCGTAGTTTTCGTCGTTTGCGACTATTTTTTTGCGGCTTTTTACGAGGCCAACCGCCCCTCGGCATGCACCTTGGGTTTCGCGAATCCCGTCGAATCCAGAATCAGCCCCAATGTGTTAGAGCAAGTATAACAGACTTGTGACACGCGTGACCAGCCCCCGCAACCCCTAATCCTCAAGGATTTATCGCTCACGCAGCGCTTCTTTTGCGCGATTAAACGGTTTGATTAAATAGTCGACGATGGTTTTTTCACCTGTTTTTATATCCACTGTGGCAATCATGCCCGGTACGATGGAGAAATGGCGTCCCAGTTTATTCTGTAAGAAGTCCTGATGGGTGCGGATAAACACGCGGTAATAGAAGATTTCCGGTTTCACTTTGTCCTGAATGGTGTCCGGGGAGATGGTTTCGACTACGCCTTCCAGGCCGCCGTAAATGGCATAGTCATAGGCGGTTATCTTCACCAGCGCCCGCTGGCCGGGATGGATGAACGCGATATCACGCGGCGACAGGCGGGTTTCTATCAGCAGATGATCGTCCAGCGGCACAATCTCCATCATCTCGCCGTTGGGCGGGATAACGCCGCCAATGGTGGTGACCTGGATGTTTTTCACAATACCGCGCATCGGCGCGCGTACGGTCAGGCGGGTGACGGAATCCTCGCGTCCTTTTAAAATAGCCGCCAGCATATCCACTTCGGCGTTGGCCTTTGACAGTGCTTCCCGCGCCTGCACGAAATATTGTGAGCGCAGGTCGGTGATTTTTAATCCCAGATCGCTTTTTTGTCGTTGCAGGCGCAGCACTTCTACGTGGCTGGCGGCACCGCTTTTCTCCAGCCGTTGGGTGATAGCCAGCTCTTTATTTACCGAAACCAGCGCATCCTGCAGTTCTGCCATTGAATCCGCAAGCTGCGCGCGGCGGCTTTTATACAGGCGAGTTTCGGAGGCGATGAGATCCGGCCAGGCACGCAGTGAATCGGGAAAGACCAGTTGCAGATCGTTAACTTCGGCATTGAGCCTTGCGCTGGAAGCCAGTGAGGCGCGATAACGGGCGGCGCTCTCCCCAACGTTGGACTCAGAACGGGTGGGGTCGAGGCGCGCCACAATTTGGTTGGCCCGCACTTTATCGCCCTCGCGTACCGTAAGCTCGGCGAGAATGCCGCCATCCAGTGACTGCAAGACTTGCTCTCGCGAGCTGGGGATCACTTTCCCGCTGCCGGTTGAGACTTCATCCAGCTTGCCGAAATACGCCCAGATGCCCAGGACGGCAAACAGCAGCGTGCTGAGCAGAATAATGCGGCTGGCCCCGGAAAAACGGTGTTCGCGGCGGATATCGAGGTCGTCCATGGCGGCATCATGCGGATTGGTTTTCATTTTTCCACTCCCGACCGTGAGTTGGGGCAGGTGCCCGGCTCGCATTCAACGCTTGCGCTTTCGGGGCATCCATGACCAGTTGACCTTCTTTCAACACCACCACGCGCTCGACAAGTTCCAGAACCGGTACGCGGTGGGTGGCGACAATCAATGTGCGGTTACCCAACCACTGGTTGAGGCGCTGAATAAACTCCCGCTCGGTATGTTCATCCAGCGAGGCGCTGGGTTCGTCGAGCAGCACGATATTGGGCGAGCGCAGCAGCATTCTTGCCAGCAGGATTGACTGCCGTTGCCCACCGGACAAACCGTTGCCGCCCTCCATAATGGGATGCGCCAGCCCTTTGGCGAGCTGTTTAACGAAAGCTGCCGCGCCGCTGACCTCCAGCGCCTCGAAGATCTGCGCATCGCTGGCGTGCGGTGCGCCGAGGGTCAGGTTCTCGCGCAGGGTGCCGAAAAACAGCCGCGCATTCTGGCTAAGAAAACCGATGTTGCGGCGTAAATCAGCCATATCGATCTGCGCCAGACTCAGGTTGTCGAGCCGGACATCGCCCTGGATAATCTCCACACCACCCGCCATGGCCTGCAGCAGGGTTGATTTCCCGGCACCGTTACGCCCGAGGATCGCCACCCGTTCGCCGGGCATGACCTCCAGGCGCGAGATGCGCAGCGGAACGCGCTGATCGTCGCTGTGGTAGCGAAAGTGTGCATTCTCAAACAGATAATGACCGTGAAAAATCTCCTGATGCACCCGGTCTTCGTCGTACTGCGTTTCGGTGGGGAGCTGCATGATGCTATCCAACCCCATCTTCGCCGCCTTGACCTGTTGCCAGCGGGCCAGCACGCCACACAGGTTAGCCATTGGGGCAATCATTCTGGAACCGAGCATCGAAGCGGCCACCACGGCCCCGGTGGTCATCGTGCCTTCAATGACCATCGGCGCGCCAAACATAATGATGGCGGCGTAGACCAGACTTTGTACCGACATGCCCCAGCCAATCAGCCCCTGAGTCAGCCTGCGCGTGCGCAGCCCGGACTCTCCGGTAATGCGGATGTAGCTGTTCCACTGCTGTAAAAAGCGGTTTTCAGCCTGCATCAGCTTGATGTCTTCCAGCCCCTGAACGCTTTCGACCAGCACCGCGTTGCGCAGGGTGGATTCATGGGCAGCCTGGTTGGCGAGCACCGCCAGCTTCTTCTGTAACAGCAAACCGGGCAGTATCATCAGCAGGGCCGCGACGGGAGCTATCCATGCCAGCGGCGGGGCGATAAATGCCAGCACCACGATAAACAAAAAGAAAAACGGCAGATCGACAATGGTCGACATGGTCGAGGAGGTGATCATCTCGCGAACCTGTTCCAGCTCGCGTAGTTGAGAAATAAAGCTCCCCGTCGAGCGCGGTACGGCGCTGTTGCGCAGGCGTAATGCATGACTGAACACGCGATCAGAAATGCGCATATCGGCGCGTTTGCCGAGCAGGTCCATTATGTGGGTACGTGCTTCGCGCAGCAAAAAGCCAAACAGCACCGCCACCAGAACGCCAGTGGAGAGAACATACAGCGTTGGATAAGACTGGGCGGGGATCACCCGGTCATACACCTGCATGGAAAAGATAATCCCGGCGAGCGACAGAACGTTAATCAGAAAGGCGGCAATCATGACCGGCAGGTAAGGGCGGATGTCCTTTAACACCAGTTCGCGCATCCAGTCGGGCTTGAAGCGCGAAATATAGCGGTCTACCCGACTGTCCTTCAGCGCTGACAGCGGGCGCAGCGCGGTAATGCTCACGATCTCCGGCAGAAGTTCTGCAATCGTTAACCGGTTACGCTGGCCCTCTTCGGCGATGATAAACACATCTAACGTATCTTCGCCGTTGAAATGTTCTATCACCATCAGCTGGCCGTCGCGCAGCTCCGCCACTACCGGTAAACGCCACTGACCGAATGCCTGCGTGGCGGTATTCAGCGAATGAAATGACAGTCCCGCCTGACGCGCCAGCTGTGTCAGGGCCGTAGCCCGGCTTTTTCCCGCAAACCACGGGGCGTTGGCCTGGATTGCTCCGGGAGAACAGGCCACGCGATAGTGATTGGCAATATGCGTCATCGCCTGCGCCCACTGGCTCAGGGCGTGTTCCCCAATTGCATCTTCCGCATGTGAATCGAGGTCGCTCATAGCTTGATCTCCACCGATTGAATACTGCGGTTATTTAAGGCGAACGCCTGGCGAAGCGAGCCGGTGTTATAGAGGCAGTTCAACTGGAGCTGGCGCAGCTGGTTTTGGGTCTGGAGTTCCGCAAAACGGGCCTGATACACCTCTTGCTCGGCGTTAAGTACGTCGAGCAGCGGGCGCGAACCGAGGTCCAGATACTGCTGTTGATAAAGCTCGCGCGTTTGTTCACTCAGTCGCTGCTGGCGACGCAGAATCTGCAGGGCGGTGGCGAGGCTCATCGCCTGGCTGCGGGACTCGAGTAATTTTTGCCGTACTTCGAGTCGGGTGCGCTGGATGGAGTACTGTGCAGACTCTACCGCGTGGCTGGCGGCGTTGCGCCTAGCGGTGAGTCCGCCCCCCTGATACAGCGGCATCTCAACTTTTACCCACGTGGAGTATTGGGTTTTGTCGAGCACCTCATGGCTGGGATATTTGTCGTTGAGATAATGCTGAACCGACGGTTCCAGAGAGATGGTGGGCGTCATCTGCGCGTTGGCGTAATCGAGATTTGCCTGCGCCACATTCGCTTGTGCCCAGGCAGCCAGCACCGCAGGAACCAGTTTATCTTCCGGTTTGACCACATCACAGCTGCTGTCCAGCTTGGCCGGGAATTCGTTGCTGATGCCGTTAAGTGAACTCCAGCCGAGGTAACTCATCAATGTGGCCTTGCTGCTGTCGAGATTGGCCTGATACTGCGCCAGCTGAGAACGTGCAGACTCGATACGCGCATCGGTTTGCACCACGTCGGACAGCGAGGTTGCCCCTTCATCATTGCGCTGTCGGGTCAGTCGACCAATGCCGTTTAAGGCAGTGAGCTGCTCTTCGGCGGCATCCACCATTTGCTGCCACGTCTGCACCTGGACTATCGCGTTGGCGGTTGCGTGGGCGATGGTATCAATACTGAGTAATACATTCGCCTGCTGTTGCGCAGCTCCAGCGGTTTCGGCGCGAACCTGGCTTGCCACTTTGCCGAAGTCGTACAGCATTTGTGACACCGAAATAACCAGCGCCGGGCTAAAGCCGTGGTCGGTGTAGGTATTGCTGTAACCGTTGTTCATTCCGGCAGAAACTTGCGGGTAATATTTCGATTTCGCCACGTCGATCTGCTCGTTTTGTGAGAGCAGTTTGCCGATTGATTCACGAATAGAAGGATGCCAGTTGACGGCACGACTTACCGCGTCGTTGAGCGTCAGACTGCCGGGGGCGGCAGCGCTCAGCGGCAGATCGGCAACCGCGCCGTCCAGCGAGGGAAGCATCTGGCTGGTGGCCAGTCCTTCCGGCGTAATAATTTGCGGTTCATCTTCGGCATTCACCCGCAGGGTACAGAGCGTTAATGCCAGCAGCAGGGCAACAGGCGCGACATTTCTCATAGTTTATCCCTTACAAAATACGGCAGCGACGACTGTTATTGCCCCGGACGTCATGGCATCCGGGGCTGTAGTTATGGCGCTTTAACGCATAGCGTTAACGTCAGGTCACAATGTGATTTTGTTGCACCAGCTCATCGAGCGTGGTGTGTACGTTCTCCAGCGTTATGAGATTGGTTGAGTGATAAGTGTTGCCCGTACCGTCGCGGTCGATAGCAATCACCGTATTGTTACCGCTGGTGGTCACGGTGAGGTAGTTGCCGAGCGTAGCATTTTGCCCGTTCCAGCCTACCAGCAGGTCGCCAATATCGATTTTGTCGCCCTGGGCCAGCGAGAAGTTGGTCCAGTTGTCGGTAGCGCCATTACTAATGTTGCCACCGGTAGCGTCGTTGGCGTTGAGCAGGTGATAAATCAGCGTATCGCCGTAGACCGATCCGGTTATCACGTCATGCTGTGCGCTGCTTGCCATCTGCGGATTCATATTGATGGTCAGCGTAGCGGTGTCCGTATGCCCGTTTTGGTCGTTAAGGGTATAGGTAAAGGTCTCTTTGCTGGTGATCGATGCTACGGTTGTACCCGGCTTCAGCGTGTAGATGTATGAGCCATCCAGGTTCATGGTTAGTGAACCATAATGACCCTGAATTATTGCGCTGCTGGTGCTGCCGGCCGGATTAAGGGTGGCAGTACTGCCGTTAAAGCCAGTGACGGTGAGCTGGGTATGGACAGTTGAGAGCTGATCGTGCGCGCCTGCGGCATCACTGCCATCAAAAATATTGCCATTCACCGTGGTGGCGTTAACGTCATAGGTATTGAGGTGCCATGTCGTGCCTGTGACGTTTGGCGTAATGCTGACGTTGCCAACTGCCAGCCCTCCCATCGTTCCTGTAAAGCTGATGTTGTAATGGCCTGCGGTTAGCTCGGCATTGCCCAGCGAGACGGCAATTGAACTGCCTAACAGGCTGATGGAACTGGCGGGTATCGAGCCTGAAAGCGAGAATCCGTCAGGACCGGTTATGGTCCAGGTCACGCCCAGCGTACCAACGGTGATAAGCGTGCCGATGCTGAAGTTGAGCGTGGCGCCTTTCAGAACGTCATTTGTTGCGATATCAAACGAACCTGTACCGGTTGCTTTGCTCCCCAGCGTCGGAATTGTCGCAGTTCCCAGCGCGCCGCTTCCGTACGCAGCAGAATCCTGAACGGTACTCACCGCCATCGTGCTGCTGACGTCATTTATTGCGTCCAGCGGCTGCGGTGTTGGTTTGATATTCAGTGATGCGCTGCCGGTATCGCCGTTTGGTGCTTTGACCTTATACACGAAGCTGTCCGGCGTATTGATACCGTCTGCGCCCAGTCCGCTTTTCAGCGTGTAGGTGTAGTTCCCTTTCGCATCAATAATCAGCGTGCCGTACTGTCCGTTAATAGTGGTGGTGCCCGTTGCGTTAACGGTGACACCGTTCACTTCGGTGATAACGGTATTGGCCGGAGCCGAGTCGTTGACCAGCAGGTTTCCATTGGTTGTCGCACTCAGGCTGTCGACGGCGTAGGTATGATCAGCCTTAATATCCAGGGTGTAGCCGGTCAGCAGCGTCAGGCCGCCGGAGGCGTTAAGCAGGAACAGATAGTCACCGCCCGGCAGGGTGATGGTGTAGTCCGTTGAGCTACCTCCTAACAGCGCCGTGACCCAGTTAGGTTTCACGCGGAACTGTTCATACTGCTGAATGGACTCGTTGAAGCGATAAACATAGAGATCAAAACCGCCAACCGTGACGCCAAGAACGCTTGCCTTGACGGTCAGCGTGCGGGTTGCGCCGTCATCTACATTAAACTTGATCGGGTTGGTTAAACCGTTAACCAGGCTGACGTCCAGCACATTACCCAGTCCGACGTTGGCGAGGGTGAAGCCGGTTTGCTGTGATGTGCCATGATCAACCGCGATGACCTGCGTCCCGTAAGTCAGCGCAGCCACATCATCTGCCGCGGTTACCGTACTGGTGGTTGGGGCCTGACCCAGCGTTACCACCAGTTTTGCTGAGGAGTGATCGCTGCCATGTGTCAGCGTGTAGGTGAAGCTTTCGGAGCGTCCATATACCGAGATTGACGTATTGGTCAGGGTATAGGTGTAGCTACCGTTCTGATTGATATGCAGGATGCCGTATTTCCCCTGCACATCAATGCCGCCCGCCGGGATGTTCACGAGGTTGCCGTTACCGTCGGTGATGGAGGTGACCAGCGTGCCGGAAGGGGCGTTATCCTGTCCGTTGGTGGGATCGGTATCGGTGATGATATTTCCGGATTCCGTGGTACCGCCGGTGATGGTCCCTGCGCTGGCTTTTACCACCGAGACATCAAGGCTGGTGTATGCGCCGGTCGCCAGCAGGTTGGTGTTGTAGCTGACTACGCGGTAATCCCCGCCAGTCAGTCCGCTGTAATTGAGCGTTACGCCTGAGGCACCCAGGGTGAGCAGACTGGCAAAGTCTGGTTTTCCGGTATCCACCACCGTTACCCAGGCATTCAGTGCGGTGTCAAAGCGCTGGATGACGACTTCAAGCGTGTTTAAAAGCGACAGCACCACGCCGGTCGCAGCGGCATTGATCGTAATGGATCCGCTGCCGCCAGAAGCGATGCTGAAATTGACGCTTGCCGTATCGTTCCCCAGTACGTTGGCGACATTTCCAAGCGCATTGACCAACAGGAAACCATAATCGCTCTGATGCTCGGTGCTGACGGTGACATCGGTTTGTAGCGGTAGACTGGTGACATTGTCTTCAGCCAGCAGCGGCAATACCGGTGCGAGAGCGCTTGTCGGCGATGAGGTATTTCCCGCCGCATCGGTCGCCGTGGCGGACAGAGACTGCCCTTCAATCTGGCGAACTGGCAGGTTTACGCTGTAGACACCGCTGCTGTTGGCGATTGCTGTCACGCTGGTGCCGCCGGGCAGAGAAATGGTGACCGTGCTTCCCGCTTCGGCGACGCCGCTGACGGTACCGCCATCGGCGCTGATCAGTATTGTTGGTGCTGTTGGTGGTGTGGTATCCACAATCACGCTGAACGAACCGGATAACCCGCTTGCGCCGTTGGCGTTGGTTGCCGTGGCGGTAAACGCGTGGTTACCTTCGCTGAGTGCGCCGGATGGGGTATAGCTCCAGATCCCGTTACCGTCTGCAGTCGTGGTGCCCATTAGTACGCCGTTGTTGTACAGACTAACCACCGCGTTTGCCTGGGCCGTTCCGCTGAGCGTTGGCAGGGTGTCATTGGTGGTTTTGCCTGCCGCGACAGGCCCCGTGATTGTGCCGACGTCATCGAAAACGCTGGCAATAACGGGCGCAGGCGGTACGCCGGTAAACGGTGCCAGCACGTTACCCGGCGTACCGATGTTGCCTGCGGCATCCTGCGCGCTGACCTGCAGCGTTTGCCCACTGATTTGCGGTGGATTCAGCGTAAAGGTGAAATTACCGGAGGCGTTGGCCGTTGCGGTCCCGAGCACCGTTCCGCCGCTGGAGGTAATAATGACCGTGCTGTTTGGCTCGGCAACGCCGGTGAGCGCGGTGCCGTTGGCGTTTACCGCCAGCCCGGTTGGGATGCCCGGGGCAACGGTATCGACCACGATCGCTGCCGCAGACGATATGCCGCTGGTATTACCCGCGCTGTCCGTTGCGGTGATGGTAAACGAGTGGGTGCCTTGTGCCAGCGCGGTAGCTGGGGTATAGCTCCAGTTGCCGCTGCCATCCGCCGTCACGCTGGTAACAAAGCTGCCGTTATCATAAATATCAACCCGCGCGTTGGCTTCCGTGATGCCGTTTAACGTTGGGCGCGCGTCATTGGTCGGCTGATTATTGCCAATCGCCCCGGTGTTTGGCCCGACATCATCAATAATGCTGCTGATTGAAGGCTGCGTCGGCGCCGTGGTGTCAACCACCACGCTGAAGCCTGCGGTTGCGCCGCTGGTGTTGCCCGCCGCATCGGTGGCTGTGACGGTGAAGGTGTGCGATCCATTCGCCAGCGGTGTGGTTGGGGTAAACGACCAACTGTTATTGCTTTGCACCAGCGCGGTACCCAACAGGGTGCTTCCGTCATAGATGCTAACGGTGCTGCCAGCCTCAGCGGTGCCGTTCAGCGTTGGGCGTGCATCGTTGGTCAACTGTCCGTTGCCAAGCGCCGCATTGAACACGCCGCCTGCGATATCATCCACCACAGAGACCAGCAGCGGGACGGATGGCGCAATGGTGTCGACATTAATAGTAAACCCGCCAGAGACAGGACTCACGTTCCCGGCGGCGTCTGCGGCGGTTGCGGTAAACACATGTTGACCGTTACCCAGTGCGGCAGGCAGATATTCCCAGGTGCCGTCTATCGCCGCAGTCACCGTTGCCAGCAGCGTGCCATTATCGTAGATGGCTACCCGGGCACCAGCTTCCGCCGAGCCGTTGAGTACGGGACGGGTATCGTTGGTAAAGGCTCCGTTCGATAGCGTTCCGGTTCCCGGCAACACGTCATCAAAAGCCTGAATAATCGTTGGCGCAAGCGGGGCAACGGTATCAACGACGATGTTAAATCCTGCAGACGTCGGGCTGATGTTTCCGGCCGCGTCGGTGGCTGTTACCGTCAGCGCGTGGTTACCATTGCCAAGTGGGGTTCCCGGCGTGAAGCTCCATGCGCCCGTACCATCCGCTGTGGTAAAGCCGATAAACGATCCGTTATCGTAAATTCTCACCGTGGAATTGGCTTCAGCCGTACCGCTAAGCGTCGGGAGTGGATCGTTCGTGGCCTGACCGTTATTCAGATTACCGATCAGCGGGCCGACATCATCTGCAACCTGAGTAATCACTGGTGCTGTCGGTGCCAGAGTATCGACGGTGTAGGTAAAGCCACCAGAAGGCAGGCTGGTATTGCCTGCGCTATCTGTAGCCGTGACGGTCAGAGTATGCTGGCCGTTACCCAACGCCGCGGAGGGCGTAAAACTCCAGCTTCCGCCTGCGCCGACGATGGTGGTGCCAATGGGCTGACCATCGCTCAGGACGGTAATCGTCGCGCCAACTTCACCGGTACCGCTGAGCGCCGGGCGACTTTCGTTGCTGATTTGCCCGTTGGAGATTGGCCCGGTTGTCGGCGCGGTATTGTCCTGAACGGTCAGAATTACCGGTGCAGACGGGGCAATTGAATCGACCAAAATGGTGAATGATGTGGAGGCTCCGCTGGTATTGCCAGCTGCATCCGTCGCCGTCACGGTAAAGATATTTTCCCCCTGCGCCAGCGCGCTTGTAGGGGTGAAGCTCCAGTTACCGGATCCATCGGCATTTGCGGTGCCAATGATCGTACCATTGCTGCGAATAGTGACAATGGCATTGGGTTCGGTAATGCCATTCAGTGTGGGTTGGGCATCATTGGTCAGTTGACCGTTGGTCAACTGAGTGCTTCCTGGCTGATCGTCGATGACGGACACAATAGTTGGCACTACTGGTGGAAGTGTGTCGACCAACAAAGAGAATGGCGCTGTTGCCGGGCTGACGTTACCCGCGGCGTCCGTGACCGTGGCGGTCAACGCGTGATTGCCCTCGCCGAGTGCCGGAGAAGGCGTAAAGCTCCAGTTGCCGCTTCCGTCGCTGGTGGTTGTGCCAATCACCGTGCCGTTATCGCGGATGGTGACCACGCTATTCGCTTCGGTAGTACCTGCCAGGGTTGGCGTATTATCGTTGGTTGTCTGCCCGGAAATGAGCGTGGTTGTTCCACCTACATCGTCGGTTACTGACACAATAACTGGTGCACCAGGCAGACCTGTGTCCACCGTTATTGGGTACGATGCGGATGGGGCCCCCTGATTGCCAGCCGCGTCAGTGGCGCGCACAGTAAACGTGTGAGGACCGTCATTCAGGGCATTTTGCGGGGTAAAGCTCCAGTTTCCGCTGTTGTTAACGGTAGTGGTGCCGATGGACACGCCGCCGTCATAAACCGTAATGGTCGCCCCAATCTCGCCAGTACCACTCAGTGTTGGGCGCGTGTCGTTAGTGCTTTGTCCACTGCCGACATTGCCCGTCACCGGATCCACGTCATCAGTAACGGCGGTGATGCTTGGCGCGAGCGGCGCGGTGGTATCGATGGTAATGGCATAGTTTGGCGACTGGCCGCTGGTGTCGCCATTCACCGTTTGAGAGACTGCGTAGTTCCAGGTCGTGCCGTCCGCCAGCGCGCTGGGGATGGTGTAGCTCCAGGCTCCGGTGCTCGCGTCAGCCTGGACGGTGATCAGCAGGATCCCGTTTTGGTAGATATGTACATCAGCTCCGGCTGTTGCCACGCCTTGTAAGGTTGGCTGCGTGTCATTGGTGGTTTTTCCGTTACCAATTTCAGTTAAACCGGAAGGAACATCGTCGATAATTTGCAGAGTCGGTGGGTGCGGAAGGCCCGAGTTTGAGGCGGTAAACGGCGTTTCTCCGCTTTGGTTGCCCGCCGGATCCTGGGCGATCGCGTTCAATGCTTCACCTGTCGTCTGAGCCGGTGAAATCGTGACGGTGTAAGCGCCGGTAATGCTATCAGCAACGGCCTGGCCGAGGACCGTGGTTCCATTTCTGATGATGACGGTGCTGCCTGGTTCGGCGGTCCCACTCACCAGCGTACCGTTATTATCTATGATGGTTACGATGGGGGCAGGCGGCGCTTGCGTATCGGTTGTTATAATTACCGGGTTGCCTGCCGGGAGGCTATTGCCTGCCGCATCCTGCGCGCCAAAGGTCAGCGTATGCTGTGCATTGGGCGAAAGCGGAACGTCCACGCTCCATTTGCCATCGGCTCCCACCGTTGTGGTTATTACTGGGCTTGAGCCTCCATTATCAAAAATTTGGATCGTACTGCCCGGTGTTCCTGTTCCGCTGACGGTGGGGGAGAGATCATCCGTGACGCTTCCATTGCTGAGCGTGCCGGTAATCACGCCGACGTTATCTTCGATATCCGTTACCTGCGGGGCGGTAAGCGGTG
Organism: Citrobacter sp. A316; assembly: GCF_002042945.1. NCBI lineage: Bacteria > Pseudomonadati > Pseudomonadota > Gammaproteobacteria > Enterobacterales > Enterobacteriaceae > Citrobacter > Citrobacter sp. A316. The sequence goes on along the minus strand of NZ_MVFZ01000017.1, from coordinate 29,401 downwards.
TCGAATTCACCGTAAACGAGATGCTATTTGAGGTACCGCTGGGGTTGCCTGCGGCATCGGTGGCGACTGCCGTCAGCGTGTAGGTGCCATTGGGCAGCGCCGTCGTCGGCGTGATGACCCACAAACCATTCACTACGGTAGTAGTGCCGATGACGGTAGTGCCGTTATACAGCGTAATGATCGAGCCACTTTCCCCGGTTCCGCGCACGGTTGGCGTGCTGTCATCGGTTGTGCCGTTCGCTGCGATATCTCCCTGAACTGTGCCTGCGTTGTCATTTGCAGCAGTGATTGTAGGCGTTGCGGGAGGCGTAATATCAATGTTCAGGGTGATGGCTGTCGACGGTTGGCTGACGTTGCCTGCCGGATCGGTTGCGGTGAGGGTAACCTGGTAACTATCCGGGTTAATAGGCGTGGTTGGCGTAAAGCTCCAGGTGCCGTCTGCGCCAACCGTTGCGGTACCCAGCGGTGTGGTATTGCCGTCGAGATACACCGAAATAACATCACCCGCCGTACCGGTGCCGCTAAAGGTTGGCGTGGTGTCATTGGTGTTGCCATTCGTGACCACGCCCGTTACCGGAGCCACATCGTCGGTAATGACAGGCGCGCCAGGCTGCACGGGGGGCGTATTGTCAACCGTCAGGGTAAAGCTCGCCGACGGGATCCCCGTATTGCCTGCTGCGTCAGTCGCTGTGGCGGTGAATTTATGCGGTCCTTCAGGCAGCGCATTCGGTGGCGTAAATGTCCATGTACCGTCAGGCTGGACGGTGGTGCGACCCAACGTTGTGCCGTTATCAGCAACGGTGATGGTTGCTCCCGGCTCGCCAGTACCTGAAAGAACAGGGGTGGTACTTTTCGTACTGCCACCGTTTGCCAGAGGGAGAGTGGCGCTGCCTATCAGTCCCTCTCCGGCGACAATAATCGGTGCAGCTGGTGGCGTGGTATCGATGGTTAACGTAAAGCTTGCGGGTGCGCTGGCATTACCTGCGGCATCTGTCGCCACGGCGGTCAGCGTATGCGGCCCTTCGCTTAGCGGTTGAGTCACCTGGATGCTCCAGTTGCCGTCAGCCGGAACCAGCACGCTGCCAATAGGCGTCGTGCCGTCATACAGCGTGACGGTTGAACCGGCAACACCCGTGCCGTTAAGTTTTGGTAGCGTATCGTCCGTACTCTGGTTGGTAAGTAGATCGCTTTTAATGCTGCCGACATCATCCGTCATGCTGAGAATGACTGGCGAGGCAGGCGCTTGTGTATCAACCGTGATAGTCACAACCGTTGGCGAGGTGGTGACGTTACCTGCCATATCTGTAGCCAATACCGTGAAATTATGCACCCGGTCGGTGAGCGGAGCGCCATTTGGCACTGTATAGCTCCAGGAACCTGAGCTAGTGACGAGGATGGTGTCCAGTAAAAGGCCATTGTCAAAGAGGCTAACTAACGAACCCGGCTCACCGGTGCCTGAAATCGTCGGCGTGTTGTCGTTGGTGATGCCGCCGTTGTTAGCAACGTCGCCGGTTATCGTACCGACGTTATCGTTCACCAGCGTGATTGCGGGAACTGTGGGCGCAATGGTATCGACAATGATTTTCCAGCTTGCCGCGCTACTGGTGTTACTCGCGGCGTCTGTGGCGGTCACCGTGAAGATATGAGCGCCCTCGCTCAGCGCCGAGGCTGGCGTATAGTTCCAGTTACCGTTGATATCAGCGGTAACGGTCGTCAGCAGGGTGCCGTTATCGTAAATTTTGACCTGAGAACCTGCTTCGGCGGTACCTTCCAGTTTAGGTTTGCTATCGTTGGTGACGTCGCCGTTATTGAGAGGGCCCTGGTACATGGGCTGGTCATCCGTTACAGCGGTGATGATGGGCGTTCCGGGGGCGGTAATATCCGGTGCCAATGCGGAAGTCGGCTGACTCTCGTTGCTGCTGTTGTCCGTTGCGGTAACGTTTACCGTTTCGCCGTTCTTTTGCGGTGGCGTAATCGACACTGCGAAGTTGCCGCCGCTGTCAGCCTGACCTGTGCCAATCGGGTTACCGTTGCTGTCTTTGACTGTGATGGTGCTTCCCGCTTCAGCATGCCCACTCACAGAACCGCCGTCTCCGGCGACGATAACGCCGGTAGGCGCATCAGGTGCCGTGGTATCCGGTGCGGTAATCGCGCTGTTGCCGCTGGTATTGCCAGCCGCATCCGTCGCGTTGGCGACAAGATGTTCTCCGTTGGTCTGCGGCGGAAGCAGCGTGGCGGTGAAACTTCCGCTCGGGCCGGCGGTTGCCGTTCCAATAATCGCGCCACCTGGATCCAGAATATGTACCGTACTGTTGGGTTCTGCGGTACCGGTAACTTGATCGCCCGCGGAGTTAATCACCAGGTTAGCAGGCGGCTGCGGGGCCGTGATGTCTGGCGCGAGCGCAGTTTCTGGTGGGCTTGGGTTTCCGGCTGGATCGGTGGCGATAGCGGTAATGGTCTCACCATTGGTCTGAGGTGGGCTAATGGTGATGGTAAATGAGCCATCTGTTCCGGTCACGCCGCTGCCGATCTGATGACCATTATTATCATTGATGGTCACGGTACTTCCTGGTTCGGCCGTACCGGTGACGACAGAGCCATCGGCAGATACGTTCAGATCGTCCGGCGCTGACGGTGGCTGAGTATCGATAGTGATATTGAATGCCGCTGATGTTCCTCCCGTGCCCAGGTGGTTGGTCGCCGTGGCGGTGAAGGAGTATGAGTTGTCCTGCAAGTTGGTGCTGGAAGTCCAGGTCCAGTTGCCGCTGGGATCGGCTTGTACGCTTATAACTAACACCCCGTTGTTATAAATGTTAACCGTGCTGTTGGCGTCAGCGGTACCTGATAGCGTCGGCGTTTGGTCGTTGGTGGCCTGATTATTGCTCAACAGACCGGTTGAGGGAGCAAAATCATCCATTATGCTGACGATAACGGGTACGCCCGGGTAGCCAGAGTTAGTGGCATTGAAGGAAGTATCTGGCCCGATGTTGCCTGCCAGGTCCTGAATTTTCGCGATCAGTGCTTCACCGTGCGTTTGCGAGGGAGAAATCGCGATGGAAAAATTGCCGGTTTGGTCGACCCTGATTGAACCTAAAACCTGATTATTACTACCGATGATAGTGACCAGGCTTCCCGCTTCCGCTCTCCCGGTAACAGTTGTACCTTCCGGATTAACGGAGGAAATGACCGCGGCGGCAGGTGGAATCGTATCAACGGTGAATGTCGGTACTTTCGTTTCCGCACTCACGTTACCCGCGGCGTCAGTTTGCGTCAGCGTCAGATTGTGAACACCGTCGCTGAGCGGTGTGTCCGGTGTAAACGTCCAGTTACCATTGTCATCCACCTGAACCATGCCAATCAGAATGCCGTTATCAGAAATACTGATGTAAGAACCCGCTTCGCCTGTGCCAGTGAGCGTTGGTGTAGCATCATCGGTTACGCCGTTATTGGCGATAAGACCGGTAATGGAACCGACATTGTCGATTTCCTGAGTGACTACAGGGGCGTCGGGGGCAAGCGTATCGACAATAATGACCCAACTGTCCGACATTCCGCTGCTGCCCGCACCGTTCGACGCGCTGACGGTAAACTGGTGGGTACCGTCTGTGAGAGGAGAGGATGGCGTAAACGACCAGTTGCCGTTGGCATCGATAGTGACCTGACCTATTTCGACACCGTTATCAAAAATATGTAATGTGGCATTCGCGGGGCCAGTACCCTGGAGTGTAGGCGTATTATCGTTGGTGGATTCCTGCTGATTAACAGGGCCAGTAATCAGTTCCTGGTTATCGATTACGCTGGTGATGACGGGCTCGTCAGGTTTGTTAGGGGTTGTCGTTGGCGGTGTGCCGCCATCGCCGTCACCATTACCACCGTTACCGTTACCGTTACCGTTACCATTGCCATTGCCATTGCCATTGCCATTGCCATTGCCATTGCCATTGCCATTGCCGCCGTTACCGTTTCCGGCATTATTATCACTTCCGCCACCGCCACCGCCACCCGCCGCGAGGCCAATTCCACCTGCAACCGCTATCCCACCAAGAACCCACGGCCAGACGGCGCCGCCTTCATGGCTTCCCTCGGCAGTCATTAGCGGAGTGAGATCGTCCAGATGCTGGAAGTGGAATGCCCCATCAGTATCCTGAACCCACCACAGCGCGCCATTACTGTCTTCCAGAACAAGCTGGTTTTGTGCATCACCTTTTCCGACGTAGAAGTTTTTAATGGTGATGATTTCACCTGAGCGGAGTGTGACAACCAGATCCTGATTCATGCGTGTCAGTTGGCTCACCTCCTCACGCGACACCGACAGTTTCACGATAGAAGGTGAACTGAGTGTAACTTCAGAGGTTTCAACATTTGTGGAAACGCCAGTTAATTTTGATACAACGGCGAGTAGACGCATATGTTCACTCCTGATGGCATGCCGGGAGTATTAATCCGCAACAGCGCGCTGGGAAAATGAGCAGACAGGGGCCCGTTCATCATAAAGATGAATTTACACATGTAATTACATTGATTAGGTCATACAGATGTTCGTTTACTTATCAAATACGTTCGCGCCCTGTCGGCTGAATAGTTCTTTCGTATTAGATGATATAGTCAGAAAGAAAGTATTCTGCAACTTATCTATATTAAAAATATATTTAGCTAATTGAAAAGGATACTTTCCGGTACATATTTAACAATTGATTTTATGTTAACTTGTTGTATTTTATTGGTTTTTATTTTAATCAAAATGAGGGGTAATATAATAAACAACAGTAATAATAGTGTTATTAAATAAGTTTCAATGTAGGCGATATGGTCTTGAAGTTTTATTTTATTAGACTATGGAGCGCTACGGTAATGCCAGGGGAGTTTATTTCATACCTGAACGATTCAGCACAAATAAACTATAAACCAGGTGAATGTATTGGGTGGATTTCAATAACTAAAAATACGAACCAGTCTCAGGATAAGAGACTGGTCACAGGAGAGTAGCGTTTAGCGGCCAGCATTTTTCATAATACGCGCTTTATCTAACTGCCATTCGCGTTCTTTCACATCGGAGCGCTTGTCGTGCTGTTTCTTACCTTTCGCGACGCCAATTTTTACTTTGCACCAGGCATTTTTCCAGTACAGTGAAAGCGCAACGACGGTGTAACCGTCACGATTCATACGACCATACAGGGAGTCGAGCTCTCGTTGGTTTAACAACAGCTTACGGGTACGGGTGGGATCACATACCACATGCGTTGAGGCAACAGCCATTGGTGTGAAGTTGGCGCCAAACAGGAACGCTTCGCCGTCTTTAAGGATGACGTAGCTATCGCCGATGTTAGCTTTACCCGCGCGCAGGGATTTGACTTCCCAACCTTGCAGAGCGAGTCCTGCTTCGAACTCTTCTTCAATAAAGTATTCGTGTCGTGCGCGCTTGTTCAGCGCGATTGTGGCTGAGCCAGGTTTGTGTGCTTTTTTCTTCGTCATAATGCCGCTCAGTATAGGTAATCTGGAATCGAAAAACACCCCATTTCATCCAGCGGGGCGCAAGGCGCTATCTTAGCACGAGTTAGGCTATAGCGTTTTTTTTAGCGGGGGATAAATGGTATTATTTGTGTGATTGATATTGATGGAAATTGTTATGCCTCAGATTAGCCGGACCGCTTTAGTACCTTACAGTGCGGAACAGATGTATCAGCTAGTGAACGATGTTAAATCCTATCCCCAGTTTTTACCGGGGTGCACCGGTAGCCGTGTGCTGGAGTCGACTCCGGGACAGATGACCGCTGCGGTGGATGTCTCGAAAGCAGGGATTAGCAAAACGTTCACCACGCGCAATCAACTGACCAGTAACCAGAGTATCCTGATGCATCTGGTCGACGGACCGTTCAAGAAACTCATTGGCGGATGGAAGTTTACGCCACTGAGTCATGAAGCGTGCCGCATTGAATTTCATCTCGATTTTGAGTTTACCAATAAGTTAATCGAGCTGGCGTTTGGTCGTATCTTTAAAGAGCTGGCTTCAAACATGGTGCAGGCCTTCACGGTCCGCGCGAAAGAGGTTTACAGTGTCAGCGTCAGCTAAAATTGTCGTTGAAGTGGCGTATGCGCTGCCCGAGAAACAGTATCTACAGCGTGTAACGTTGCAACAAGGCGCTACGGTGGAAGAGGCTATCCGCGCCTCCGGGTTGCTGGAATTACGTACCGATATCGATCTCAGCAAAAATAAAGTCGGCATTTACAGCCGTCCGGTAAAGCTTGCTGATGTTCTGCAGGACGGGGATAGGGTGGAAATCTACCGGCCACTGATTGCCGATCCGAAAGAGCTGCGCAGACAGCGAGCAGAGAAATCCGCTAAAAAATAGCAGACAATAAAAAAGGTGCTCATTGAGCACCTTTTTTGATCTCTCAAACCTACTTGTTGTCGGTCAAAGCAGGTTTGTTATCAATGTTGGTCAAAACGCCGCTGCTGTTAAAGGTCAGCGTCAGTGTTTGCTGGGTTACGCCTTCATGACCAGGTTGCTGACGGAACACATAAAACCAGGTGTTAGTGCCAAAAGGATCGGACATCATTGGTGTACCCAGAGCATAAGCAACCTGCTGTTGCGTCATACCCGTGCGCACTTTGGCGACATCGGTAGGTGTCAGATAATTTCCCTGGTTGATGTCAGGGCGGTAAACCACTCGCTCCAGAGTGGAACAGCCTGCAGTCAACATCAGTAGTACTGCTGCAGCAGCAGTCAGCGTTTTACAGCGCATAGTGATTTGATTCCTTTTCGGGCCCGAGCAGTACGCGGCTCATATGTAATATGCCGATGATAATAGACCTTTCACCACTTTAAAACCTTTTGCTGTCGGGTCGGTCGGCGATTTTATGTTGAACTCAGACCTTAACAAGGTAAAAAAGTTTATGCCGCCAGCAGTTCTTTTGCATTTGCGAGGGTATTGCGCGTCACTTCGCTACCGCCAAGCAGGCGGGCTAACTCCTGCAGACGAGCGCGTTTATCAAGCGGCTGCATGTGTGTTTCGGTCATCGCGCCATCTGTTTCTTTGCTGACATAGAAATGTTGATGGCCACAGCCAGCAACCTGCGGCAGGTGAGTAACACACATTACCTGAGTTGACTCGCCCAACTGACGCAGCATTTTTCCCACTACCGCAGCAGTCGGGCCGCTGATACCGACATCCACTTCATCGAAAATCAGCGCCGGTGTTTCCATTTTACGTGCGGTAATAACCTGAATAGCCAGCGCAATGCGCGACAGTTCCCCACCGGAAGCGACTTTCGCAATCGGCTGCAACGGCTGGCCTGGGTTAGTGGTCACTTTAAACTCTACGCGATCGGCACCGTCTGAGCTCAAATGATGTTCCTCAAATTTCACATCAATGCAAAAGACGCCGTGCGGCATTGAGAGAGTATGCATGCTCTCGGTAATCAGTTGTCCCAGTTCCTGAGCATAATGCTGGCGCTGTTGGTGCAGCATTTTTGCCGTTTCCAGTGCCTGCTGGTGGTGATTGTTCACAGCCAGGGTTAAGGTTTCGAGCGAGTCGGCCTGATCGTCTAACTGCTGTTGTTCATCCAGCAATGACTGATAAAACTGTGGCAGCGCTTCAGGGGCAACATGATGCTTGCGGGCCAATGAGATTTGTTTGGAAATACGCTGCTCAAGTTCGAACAAACGATTAGGGTCTAAATCCAGACGATCGCAATAGTGGCGCAGCTCGTCGCTGGCTTCGCTGAGCTGGATAGTGGCCTCTTCCAGCATATCCAGAATACCGGAAAGTTTGCCGTCCATGCCTGCCAGTTCAGTGACCAGCTGTTTTGCGGTGTACAGCTGGCTTTGCAGGTTGATGTCTTCACCATCTGCCAGGATAGCCAGCGCCTGTTGGCTGGTGGTCAGCAATTGCCCGCTGTTAGCCAGACGTTTGTACTCTTCATCAATTTGCTCAAACTCACCCGGCTGCGGGTTGAATTCGTTCAGCTCTTTTAACTGGTATTGCAACAGTTCCGCCCGGGCTGCGCGTTCCTGACTCTGTTGTTGATGATGTGCCAGGTCACGGCAGCTTTGGTGCCACAACTGGTAGCGCACAGCCATTTCCTGAGTCAGGGACGCTTCATTGGCGTAGCCATCCAGCAGAGACTTTTGGTGTTCTGATTTTGTCAGGAGTTGATGCGCATGCTGACCGTGGATTTGAATAAGCAACTGGCCCAGCTCGCGCAGCTGTGACAGCGGTACGGCAGTGCCGTTAATGAAGCCACGTGAACGTCCGTCGCTGCTGATAACGCGACGCAGCAAACACTCACGGCCTTCCTCAAGCTGGTTTTCTTCCAGCCAGCGCAGGGCCGCGGGGGTGTCTTTTAAGGCGAAGCGGGCGCAGAGGTCGGCTCGCGTGGCGCCTGCACGTACCATGTCGGCGTCTGCGCGTCCGCCCAGGCACAAACCGAGAGCATCAATGGCAATGGACTTACCCGCACCGGTTTCACCGGTAATAACGGTCATTCCGTTCTGGAAATCGATCTCAAGTTCACGAACGATAGCAAAATTGCTGATGGTCAGTTGTGCCAACATAGCTGTTTTCCTGTATGAAAAACCATAACTGTAATTACATACAGTATAAACTGGTTTTTTATACAGTAAAGAGGTTGGCGTTAAATTAGAATAATTTTTTTGACCAGCCTAGCTTAGTGCTTAATGTGTTGAAATAACTGTAATCTTTTGGGTGTATCAGGTTCAGGTGATAATCACAGCGGCGAATTAATACGTCTTCACCTTCCTGTATAGGCAGGGCGATCTGGCTGTCGCAGCTGATTTCCAGATCGTTACTGCGATGTGAGAAGCGCAGGCGGATGGTGCTGCTACTGTTGATCACCAGCGGTCGCGCGGAAAGCGTATGCGGGAACATTGGGACCAGCGTAATAGCATCCAGTGAAGGCGTCAGGATCGGGCCTCCGGCAGAGAGCGAATAGGCGGTAGAGCCAGTCGGTGTGGAAATAATCAAGCCGTCCGAACGCTGGGAGAAGGCAAAAATTTCATCGATATAGACTTCAAATTCAATCATGTGCGCCACTTTTCCGGGGTGCAACACAACTTCATTGATCGCCGTGCTAATACGCTTCTGGCAATCCTGTTGGCACACCTGAGCTTCGAGTAAAAAGCGCTTTTCGCTGATGTAGTGGCCTTCCAGCACGTCAGCTAACTGTTGTTGTGCATTGTCTGGGTCAAGGTCGGTCAGAAAACCGAGATTACCGCGGTTAATGCCAATAACCTTGATGTCATAACGTGCCAGGGTGCGTGCGGCGCCCAACATATTGCCGTCGCCGCCGACTACTACGGCGAGGTCTGCCTGCTGGCCAATCTCTGCGAGCGTACCGGTTTTCACATTTTTCAGCTGCAGCTCGTGGGCGATTTGTTGCTCCACGATAACCTCATAACCTTTGGCGCACAGCCAACGGTAGAGCATTTCATGTGTGGTCAGTGCAGTGGGGTGACGTGGATGCCCCACAATGCCAATACACTTGAAATGTTTGTTCATTTTCTCGAGGTCCTTGTAACGAAGATTAGTGACAATGTGAGTACTTCCCTTGAATCCCTGAATCTGATCCCCATAATAAGCCAAGTTAGCGAGATGAATGCGAAAAAAACGCGGAGAAATTCATGAGTAGTAAAGAACAGAAAACGCCTGAGGGGCAAGCCCCGGAAGAAATTATCATGGATCAGCACGAAGAAGTTGAGGCGGTTGAACCAGACGCTTCTGCTGAGCAGGTGGATCCGCGCGATGAAAAAATTGCGAATCTGGAAGCTCAGCTTGCTGAAGCCGAAACTCGCGAGCGCGACAGCGTGTTGCGTATCAAAGCGGAAATGGAAAACCTGCGTCGTCGTACCGAACTGGACGTAGAAAAAGCGCATAAGTTTGCGCTGGAAAAATTCGTCAACGAACTGCTGCCGGTGCTGGATAGCCTGGACCGTGCGCTGGAAGTGGCGGATAAAGATAATGACGCTATGGCGGCGATGGTTGAAGGTATTGAGCTGACCCGTAAGTCAATGCTGGATGTTGTGGCGAAGTTTGGCGTACAAGTGGTTGCGGATATCGACGTGCCGATGGACCCGAACGTGCACCAGGCGATTGCAATGGTAGAGTCTGACGACGTTGCTGCCGGTAATGTGCTGATGGTTATGCAGAAAGGCTATACCCTGAACGGACGTACCATCCGTGCGGCGATGGTCTCTGTGGCGAAAGCCAAAGGCTAATCAGCCTCAGACCGGGTAATGCTGATGCGCTACCCGGTCTGGATTACTCTCACTGGTCCGATACGCTTTCTCGCAGCGGTTTGACGGGCAACACCTGCACCTGTTTAATCATATTGTCCTGCACGTCGAGAATATCGATATCGTACTGCCCGATACGCACACGCGTGCCAGCAATCGGGATCTCCTCCAGCGCTTCAAGAATAATACCGTTCACAGTACGAGCATCATCTTCCGGCAGGTGCCAGTTAAACGCCTTATTGATTTCACGAACGTTGGCGCTACCATCAATGATCACCGAACCGTCATTCTGCGGCGTGACTTCTTCGGCAAGCGTCGGAGACATTGAGGTCGTGAAGTCACCAACAATCTCTTCCAGGATATCCTCGACCGTAACCAGTCCCTGAATATCGCCATATTCATTGACGACCAGTCCCACTTTCTTCTTGTTGCGTTGAAATTTAATGAGCTGAGTGCTGAGTGGCGTGCCTTCCGGAACGTAATAAATTTCGTCGGCGGCGCGTAACATGGTCTCTTTGGTGAACTCTTTTTTCTCGGCCATCAATCGCCAGGCTTCACGTACGCGCAGCATGCTGATGGCGTCGTCGAGCGAATCGCGATACAGCACAATACGACCGTGCGGGGAGTGCGAAAGCTGACGCACGATTGATTTCCAGTCATCGTTAATATCAATGCCGATGATTTCATTACGCGGGATCATGATGTCATCGACGCTGACTTTTTCCAGATCCAGCACTGACAGCAGCATATCCTGGTTACGGCGTGAGATTTGCGAGCGCGATTCATTCACCAGTGTGCGTAGCTCATCTTTACTCAACGAACCGCTCACCACGATATCCGTTTTGATGCCCATCATGCGCATCAGAAGCCGCGTGATGGTGTTGAGTAGCCATACCAACGGCATCATCAGAATCTGTAGGGGAGCCAGCAGGACGCTGCTTGGATAGGCAACTTTTTCCGGGTATAGCGCGGCAATCGTCTTTGGCAGCACTTCAGCAAAAACCAGCACCACAAACGTCAGTACCCCAGTGGCAATGGCGACGCCTGCATCGCCATACAGACGCATACCGACAATAGTACCGAGCGCGGAGGCCAGAATATTCACCAGATTATTGCCGATGAGCACCAGGCTTATCAGGCGATCCGGCTTGCGAAGTAACTTTTCAACGCGTTTTGCCTGTCGATTTCCCTGCTTGGCCCGATGACGTAGACGATAGCGATTCAGGGTCATCATTCCGGTTTCAGAACCGGAAAAATAGGCGGAAATGACCACCATGATGAGGAGCGTGACAATGAGCGTGGTGGTGGAGATGTGTTCCACGTAGGATTCCTTAAAGATTTAACTCACGAACTGCTGCAGGATACGACTGCCGAAATAGGCCAGCGTCAGAATGCCTGCGCCTGCGACGTTAAACCATACGACGCGACGTCCGCGCCAACCTTCATGGTAATGCCCCCACAACAGAACGATATAGACAAACCATGCCACGATAGAGAGAACGGCTTTATCAATGTTCTCGGTACTGAACAGGTTATGCATGTAAAACAGGCCAGTGCACAGGGTGAGTGTTAGCAGAACCACGCCAATTTGGGTGATATGAAACATTTTCCGCTCAATACTCATCAGTGGCGGCATCTCATTGCTGAAGGCCAGTTTTTTGTTTTTCAGCTGGTAGTCAATCCATGCAAGCTGTAGCGCGTAGAGCGCGGCGATAATCAGCGTGGCGTAAGCGAAAAGCGAAAGCCCGATATGGATCATCATGCCTGGCGTAGCTTCGAGATGGGTGATGAACTCGTTAGGCATAAACGTGGCGAAGGCCAGGTTTATCAGCGCAAAGGCGTAGACAATAGGCAGCAATAGCCAGCCACGATTGCGGGAAGCGACGATGGTCATTACCGTACAGATCATCAGGCTTACCAGCGAGCCGACGTTCAACAGACTCAGGTTTTGTCCGCTTTCACCGCCGGGTAGGATACGCGCTTCCAGGGCGATAGCATGGCTTACCAGCGCAACGACCGCAGAGAGAATAGCCATACGCCGCCAGCCGCTGTTTTTTTGCAGCAGAGCGGGAATAATCAGCGCGAGGCTGACTGAGTAGGCGACAAGGGCGAGCAGAGCAAAAACGGGCATATAGGTGTCGACAGTTGGCCAGTGATAAAGAAAAGCAGTATAGCGTTACGTGACCGCTGCTCCAACCGTTGCATAACAACAAAGGCGGCTTCATGTTATACTGCGACAAATTTCTGTTGATGTGTCGCTGTCGCGACCGACCGTTTCCACCCCAGGCGAGAGACAATGTTTGATAATTTAACCGATCGTTTGTCGCGCACGCTGCGCAATATCAGTGGCCGTGGACGCCTTACTGAAGACAACGTTAAAGAGACGCTGCGCGAAGTGCGCATGGCGCTGCTGGAGGCTGACGTAGCGCTGCCGGTAGTGCGTGAGTTTATCAATCGCGTAAAAGAGAAAGCGGTTGGTCATGAAGTTAACAAAAGCCTGACGCCGGGTCAGGAGTTCGTCAAGATTGTTCGTAACGAACTGGTTGCGGCAATGGGCGAAGAAAACCAGACCCTGAATCTGGCTGCACAGCCACCAGCCGTGGTGCTGATGGCGGGCCTGCAGGGTGCGGGTAAAACGACCAGCGTCGGTAAGCTGGGTAAATTCCTGCGTGAGAAGCACAAGAAGAAGGTGCTGGTGGTCTCCGCGGACGTTTATCGCCCGGCGGCGATTAAACAGCTGGAAACGCTGGCCGAGCAGGTTGGTGTGGACTTCTTCCCGTCGGATGTTGGCCAGAAGCCGGTCGATATTGTTAACGCCGCGTTGAAAGAAGCCAAACTCAAATTCTACGACGTGCTGCTGGTGGATACCGCCGGTCGTCTGCACGTTGATGAAGCGATGATGGACGAAATCAAACAGGTCCACGCTTCTATCAAACCGGTAGAAACGCTGTTTGTGGTCGACGCCATGACCGGTCAGGATGCCGCGAATACCGCAAAAGCCTTTAACGAAGCGCTGCCGTTAACCGGCGTAGTGCTGACAAAAGTTGATGGTGATGCGCGTGGCGGCGCGGCGCTTTCTATTCGTCATATTACCGGTAAGCCGATTAAATTCCTCGGTGTCGGCGAGAAAACCGAAGCACTGGAGCCGTTCCACCCGGACAGGATTGCCTCGCGTATTCTCGGCATGGGCGACGTGCTGTCGCTGATCGAAGATATCGAAAGCAAGGTTGACCGCGCGCAGGCAGAAAAATTAGCCAGCAAGTTGAAAAAAGGCGATGGCTTCGATCTCAACGATTTCCTTGAGCAGCTCAACCAGATGAAAAACATGGGCGGTATGGCAAGCCTGATGGGCAAGCTGCCGGGCATGGGGCAGATCCCTGACAATGTAAAATCGCAGATGGACGATAAAGTGCTGGTGCGTATGGAAGCCATCATCAACTCGATGACGATGAAAGAACGCGCTAAGCCGGAAATTATCAAAGGTTCCCGTAAACGCCGTATCGCTGCCGGTTGCGGTATGCAGGTACAGGATGTAAACCGCCTTCTGAAACAGTTCGACGACATGCAGCGCATGATGAAGAAAATGAAGAAGGGCGGAATGGCGAAGATGATGCGTGGTATGAAGGGGATGATGCCCCCAGGATTCCCAGGCCGCTAATCGGCCTGGCTTGTTTGCTATTTCGGCACCGGGGTGTGCTCGCCATCCTCACGTACTGCGTGTACGCTCCGGTGGCTGCGCGCACGCCGGCACCGAACTGACGGCACCGCCAACGGCCTTTTATAGCAGAGTTATCAACTGCTGATTGCATTTTCCCCAGAAATCAGTAAAATTTTCGGGCTTTTAATATGACACCCGGGCTCCGTTCCTCGATGGGGCCTGGGTGTTTTATTCACACAAGAGGATGTTATGGTTACTATTCGTTTAGCTCGTCACGGCGCTAAAAAGCGTCCGTTCTACCAGGTTGTTGTTACCGACAGCCGTAATGCACGCAACGGTCGCTTCATCGAGCGCGTTGGCTTCTTTAACCCAATCGCTAGCGAAAAAGAAGAAGGCACTCGCCTGGATCTGGATCGCATCGCTCACTGGGTTGGCCAGGGCGCGACTATTTCTGATCGCGTAGCTACGCTGATCAAAGCAGCAAACAAAGCAGCTTAATCTGTCACGGTGGTCATGATGAGCAAGCAACTCGCCGCACAGGCTCCTGTAGAACCCATCGTTTTGGGGAAAATGGGGTCTTCTTACGGTATCCGTGGTTGGCTCAGAGTGTTTTCTTCCACTGAAGACGCCGAAAGCATTTTTGACTATCAGCCCTGGTTTATCCAGAAGGCGGGTCAGTGGCAGCAAGTACAGCTGGAAAGCTGGAAGCACCACAATCAGGATCTGATCATCAAGCTGAAAGGCGTTGACGATCGTGATTCGGCGAATCTACTGACTAATTGCGAAATTGTCGTGGATTCCTCGCAGTTGCCAGCGCTGGAAGATGGTTCCTATTACTGGAAAGACCTTATGGGCTGCCAGGTGGTGACCACAGAAGGCTACGATCTCGGTAAAGTCGTCGATATGATGGAAACCGGTTCGAATGACGTCATCGTCATCAAGGCAAACCTGAAAGATGCGTTTGGTATCAAGGAACGTCTTGTACCGTTCCTCGATGGGCAGGTTATCAAGAAAGTCGATCTCGCTACTCGTACTATCGAAGTAGATTGGGATCCTGGTTTTTAAACCACCGGATAAACGGTAAAAGTCGGCGTTATGGGGATTGGCTTGTGTTTATAGGTATCGTTAGCCTGTTTCCAGAAATGTTCCGCGCAATTACCGATTACGGGGTAACTGGCCGGGCAGTAAAAAATGGCCTGCTGAACATCCAGAGCTGGAGTCCTCGTGACTTTACTCATGACCGGCACCGTACCGTGGACGATCGTCCTTACGGCGGCGGACCGGGGATGTTAATGATGGTGCAACCTTTACGGGACGCCATTCATGCAGCAAAAGCTGCGGCTGGTGAAGGCGCAAAGGTGATTTATCTGTCACCTCAGGGACGCAAGCTTGATCAAGCGGGCGTTAGCGAACTGGCCACGAATCAAAAGCTGATTCTGGTGTGTGGTCGCTACGAAGGAATAGATGAGCGCGTGATTCAAACCGAAATTGACGAAGAATGGTCAATCGGCGATTACGTACTCAGCGGTGGTGAGTTACCGGCAATGACGCTGATCGACTCCGTTTCCCGGTTTATTCCGGGAGTTCTGGGTCATGAAGCTTCAGCAATCGAAGATTCGTTTGCTGATGGATTGCTGGATTGCCCGCACTATACCCGACCTGAAGTGTTAGAGCAGATGGAAGTACCGGCAGTGTTACTGTCGGGGAACCACGCTGAGATACGTCGCTGGCGTTTGAAACAGTCGCTGGGCCGGACCTGGCTTAGAAGACCTGAACTTCTGGAAAACCTGGCTCTGACTGAAGAGCAAGCAAGGTTGCTGGCGGAGTTCAAAACGGAACACGCACAACAGCAACATAAACATGATGGGCAGGCGTAAGCCCCCAATATCAGTTTACCCAGGATAAGAGATTAAATTATGAGCAACATTATTAAGCAACTTGAACAAGAACAGATGAAGCAGGACGTACCTTCCTTCCGTCCGGGTGATACCGTGGAAGTGAAAGTATGGGTTGTTGAAGGTTCCAAAAAACGTCTGCAGGCATTCGAGGGCGTGGTTATCGCTATTCGTAACCGCGGTCTGCACTCTGCATTCACTGTTCGTAAAATTTCCAACGGCGAAGGCGTTGAGCGTGTCTTCCAGACTCACTCTCCGGTAGTTGACAGCATTGCTGTTAAACGTCGTGGTGCTGTTCGTAAAGCTAAACTGTACTACCTGCGTGAGCGCACTGGTAAGTCTGCTCGTATCAAAGAGCGTCTTAACTAAGATTCGCGCAAGCGACATCCTGTTAGAAAAGGGCTGGCCGAAAGGCTGGCCCTTTTTTTATCCCGACGTTTACTCTTTTATTCTTTATGGCAATGGAATGACTGCGCGGCGAGCAGCCAGTTGGGGGATGATTATGGCGTCGTGATCACTACCGCCACGCGGCGGTTTTCAGCGCGACCTTTTGATGTCTGGTTGCTGGCAATGGGATATTTCTTTCCGAGTCCCTGAGTCGTCAGGTTGGTGCGGGGGATATTAGCTCCCTGCGCCCAGGCATCGGCAACGACATTAGCGCGTTTGAGCGACAGAGCCTCGTTGTAGCTGTCTTCGCCGTAGTTATCGGTATGACCATCCAGTCGCGCATGGTTTAGCCCGGTAGCAGCCAGTTTAGATGCCATTTCCTGGATTTGCTTTTCGCTTTCTGGACGGAGCTTATAGTCGTTTTTGTCAAACAGGATGTTGTCAGACAGGCCAAGAGACCAGTCTCCTGATACTTCAGTAAATCCATACGATTTCATGGCTGCAATTTGCTCTGGGGTAAATTTTCCCTGAGGTGCCTGACAGCCAGCCAGAATCAGTAAAAGCAGAAGAAACGGGGATAATAAACGTTTTAGCATGTGTGTAATTCCTTATTTTTTAATAATGCGTTCAGAACGCAAATGTTTGGCCTGATACATATTTTGATCGGCCAGTTCTTGTAATTTCTCGGCAGAGGCATGTTCCCACGTCAGCGCAAACCCAATGCTGAGTGTCATGCTTGCTAAATGACCATTATGCAGGTCAAAAGGTCGGTTAAACTCTTGTGACAGTGCCGCGCAGATCCGCTGAACCTCATATTCAGAGTGAACGCTATACAGCACCATAGCGAACTCATCGCCGCCAAGTCTGTAGGGGTAATGGCGACTCCCCCCAAACTCGGACAGCCTTTTTGCGACTTCAATCAGGACCCGATCCCCCGCTGCGTGGCCCCAGGTATCATTAATGAATTTAAAATTATCGCCATCAAGGAATAACAATGCCGAGCTGCTGTGCGCTGCATCATCATTCATTAGGGCATTTATGCTGCTGCGAAATGCGGCGCGATTAGCCAGACCCGTCAGAGGATCATGTAGTGCAGTACGCAAAAGCTGAGCGTTTTTTGCCTGCAGTTTAAGTTGCCATTCCTCCATCTCGTCCAGCAGACTATTAAAGTCCAGGGCAAAGAGATGAAACTCTTCAATACGTTCCTCTGATACGCGCCGTGAAAAGTTACGATTGGTACGAACATCATGTACCACCTCGGTAATATTTTGCAGGGCTTCCACGACGCCATTGTGTAAATAGCGAGTGAGCATTAATGCAATACCGGATGCCAACAGGATGCACCCGGTAAGGACGGCCAGCGACAAATAGATGAAATGACTGATAACGCTATCGCGCGCAGTCAATCGTACTTCGCCGATGACGTTGCCATTATGCAAAATTGGTTGAGTGACCGGTTGTGGGAACAGCCAGTGGCTGATCATCCCGCTGATCTTTTCAGTGGTATCCTGCGCGTTATAGCGCCAGGTGGCGATTACCTTCTGGTTTTTATTACGAACTTCTGCAACGGAAAATTGCCCCTGCTGGCCCAGTGCCGCCAGCGTTTCAGTTGCTGCAACATTATCAGAAAAGACTAATGCAGCTTCGAGCGTACGGGTCATGGTAGCGGCAGTCAGATCCAGATTCTTTTGCGCATACTGTCTTAATGCCAGCACGGAAGAAATGCTGAGCAGCAGCCAGATCAGCATCATGGTTACCAGAACGCTGATTATGCTGATACGCCGTAATGTCCGCTTAAACGTCGGGCGTGTTATGGGAGAATGACCCTTATCCATGCTTATTATTCCGTGCAAGCATCAATACGTCTGGACTGACCCTTACGCCGCTGCGTGAAAGGGAATCCATATTTACGGAAAATCTCACATCTTCATCTTTAATTATGAGGCAAAAGGCGCTGCCAATAACGCATTCGGAATTCTGTTCGGCAATTAATAGCAATGCCTTAGTCGGATATTTATTCTTTAATTCCACCTGATAAGTAGGGGATTCTTTTCCAAAATAAAAACCGTCACATTGCGAAACTAATATTTCTTGTTCCGTACGGATGATGACGGGAAGATAGGGTAATGCACCAGCACTGGTATCTTCCAGGACACTGGAAAAACGCGATGAAGAGAAAATACACAGTTTTGGGGGCCCGGAAAGTGCAGGCCAACGTGTATAACTGACGATGCCGGAAACCATAGCGCGTACAGATTTTGCTTCTTCCGTAACGCTTTGGGCATACAGCGGTAATCCGGTCAGGAGCAGTGCCAGTAGAAGTATGAGTCGGTAAGAATAGCTCATGAATAGTTACCTACCAGCGTTTGCTGTAAAACGTCGAAATACATTCAAGATTGTTTGCAGCAAAATAACATTATTTTCCTAAGCCGTCATTATTCCTGGAATAATGCTACTGGTGATTTAAGTTAAATCTTAATGGTTTGTAAAATATAACCCATTGTTTAATTTAACCTTATCGAGGCAGCGCCCTCGTTTGCCCCTTGTTGCCAGGCACTGTGTAACTGGTCAACATTTTCGACCGTATCACAACTTGAGGGAAAGGTTTTCCCGGTCAAACCTTTGACGTAAACAAAATCCGGCTGGCAGGTTTTACGTTGTCCCTCGGCGTAACCCTTAAGATATTCCGTACGATCGACTTCGGGATCATTGTAGTTGTCGGCAAGTGTTTCATTATCTTTAACGGCATACCCCGAAATGGCATCTTGTATCCCGGCGTCATACCAGTCGGTACCAGTCCAGGTTGGGGCATGGGTGTAGGGATCTATCTGACATCCGCTAAGAAGTAATAGAAACAAGATGCTGATGAGTTGCTTCATTGCCTGTGCTCCTTCGTTTTTTAAAGCATAGTGGATCTGATAATTCGGTAGTGTAAATTTAAATGTACATCTACAGGGGCTGTTTTTGCCTTGAAATAACATCATGTAAATTAAAATTTACGGATTGTGGATTGAAATCTTTACCTATTGTGATATCGTTATTTCCTCCTCGCTGAGGATCAACTATCGCAAACGAGCTAAACAGGATCACCATCATGCAAAAAGACGCGCTGAACAACGTACATATTACCGACGAACAGGTTCTGATGACTCCGGAACAGCTGAAAGCTGAATTTCCGCTGAGCCAGGAGCAAGAGGCGCAAATCGCCCAGTCGCGTAAAACCATCTCAGATATTATCTCCGGTCGCGATCCGCGCCTGCTGGTCGTATGTGGCCCATGCTCCATTCACGATCCTGAAATGGCTATTGAGTATGCTCGTCGATTTAAAGCCCTTGCCGCAGAGGTCAGCGATAGCCTCTACCTGGTGATGCGCGTCTATTTTGAAAAACCCCGTACCACCGTCGGCTGGAAAGGGTTAATTAACGATCCTCATATGGATGGCTCTTTTGATGTTGAAGCAGGTCTGAAAATTGCGCGTCAGCTGCTGCTTGAATTGGTAAATATGGGACTGCCGCTGGCAACTGAAGCGCTGGATCCAAATAGCCCGCAATACCTGGGCGATCTGTTTAGCTGGTCCGCAATCGGTGCCCGTACCACGGAATCGCAGACTCACCGCGAAATGGCTTCCGGTCTTTCGATGCCGGTTGGCTTTAAGAATGGTACCGACGGTAGCCTGGCGACCGCCATTAACGCCATGCGTGCGGCTGCGCAGTCGCACCGCTTTGTCGGTATTAACCAGGCCGGGCAGGTTGCACTGCTGCAAACACAGGGGAATCCGGACGGTCATGTGATCCTGCGCGGGGGTAAAGCGCCGAACTACAGCCCGGCAGATGTCGCCCAGTGCGAAAAAGAGATGGAGCAGGCGGGACTACGACCTTCTCTGATGGTAGATTGCAGTCATGGTAATTCCAATAAAGATTACCGCCGTCAGCCTGCCGTGGCTGAATCCGTGATTGCACAAATCAAAGATGGCAATCGCTCGATCATTGGCTTGATGATTGAAAGTAATATTCACGAAGGCAACCAGTCTTCTGAACAGCCGCGCAGCGAAATGAAATACGGCGTGTCCGTAACCGATGCCTGCATTAGCTGGGAAATGACGGATGCGCTGCTGCGTGAAATTAGTCAAGATTTAAACGGCCAGCTGTCGGCGCGTGTAGCATAAGAGGTTGGTTATGGTTGCTGAATTGACCGCATTACGCGATCAAATTGATGAAGTTGACAAGGCGCTGCTGGATTTACTGGCACGCCGCCTGGAGCTGGTTGCCGAAGTTGGCGAAGTAAAAAGCCGCTTTGGGCTGCCGATCTACGTGCCGGAACGGGAAGCCTCTATGCTTGCCTCTCGTCGCGCGGAAGCGGAAGCCCTTGGCGTGCCGCCGGACCTGATTGAAGATGTGCTACGTCGCGTTATGCGTGAGTCCTACTCCAGTGAGAACGACAAAGGGTTTAAAACGCTTTGTCCATCTCTGCGGCCGGTGGTGATCGTCGGTGGCGGTGGTCAGATGGGGCGTCTGTTCGAGAAAATGCTCACCCTGTCAGGTTACCAGGTGCGGATCCTGGAACAGCAGGACTGGGATCGCGCGCCGGAGATCGTCTCTGATGCCGGCATGGTGATCGTCAGCGTGCCGATCCACGTCACCGAGCAGGTGATCGCCAAACTACCGAGTCTGCCGTCTGACTGCATTCTGGTGGATCTGGCTTCAGTGAAAAATGGTCCTTTGCAGGCGATGCTGGCTGCACATGATGGCCCGGTGGTGGGGTTACACCCAATGTTTGGTCCGGACAGCGGCAGTCTGGCCAAGCAGGTCGTCGTCTGGTGTGACGGACGTCAGCCGGAAGCTTATCAGTGGTTTCTGGAACAGATTCAGGTATGGGGTGCGCGACTGCATCGGATTAGCGCCGTTGAACATGACCAGAACATGGCGTTTATTCAGGCATTGCGTCACTTTGCGACTTTTGCTTACGGTCTGCATTTAGCGGAAGAAAACGTTCAACTGGAGCAGCTGCTGGCGCTCTCTTCGCCGATTTACCGTCTTGAACTGGCGATGGTTGGCCGTCTGTTTGCTCAGGATCCGCAGCTCTATGCTGATATTATTATGTCGTCTGAGAGCAACCTTGCGCTGATTAAACGCTACTACCAACGTTTTGGCGAGGCGATCGGTTTACTGGAGCAGGGCGATAAGCAGGCGTTTATCGACAGCTTCCGTAAGGTGGAACATTGGTTTGGCGATTATGCGAAACGCTTCCAGAGTGAAAGCCGTACCTTGTTACGCCAGGCGAATGACAGCCGTCCTTAAGTAAGATGCCGGATGGCGGCTTCGCCTTATCCGGCCTACAAAAATCGTATGAATCGTAGGCCGGATAAGCGTAGCGCCATCCGGCATTGTCAAACGTTAGCTCGGATCGACTGGCACGACGTTCTCACTTGGATAGCAACCCAGTACTTTCATCGAACGCGTAATCTCACCCAGCTCTTTCAATGCTTTTTGCATCTGGGGCGATTCCAGGTTGGCCTGGATATCAAGATAAAACATCTCTTCCCACGGATTGCCGTGAATCGGGCGTGACTCCAGTTTAGTCATAATCAGATTATGGTTACGCAGCACCAGCAATGCTTCTACCAGCGCACCGGCCTGTTGTCCTGTTGCCATCAGCAGCGTGGTTTTCGCCGGAACCTGATCGGAAACATTGATTGCTTTGCGTGCCAGCACCACGAAGCGGGTGATGTTTTGCGACTGGTTAGCCTCAATATGCTCGAGAACCTGCAATCCATAAAGCACGCCTCCGGCTTCGCTCCCCAGGGCCGCCACGCGCGGTGAGTTAGCCTGCGCAACTTTTTCCATCGCCGCAGAGGTGCTTTCGGTGTATTCAATCTTCCAGTGTGGGTAGCGATTCAGGAACTTGCTGCACTGCTGGAACGGCTGCGGATGGCTATATACCGTTTCAATGGTCTCAAGATCCGTCGTGCCGGACACCAGTACACAGTGGTCTATCGTAATGGTCATCTCGCCAACGATAGACAGGCTGGTGTGCTGCAGCAGGTCGTAAACGTCGTTAATCCCACCGGAGCTGGTGTTTTCAATCGGAACCACAGCATAGTCAGCCTGTCCGGTTTCGACCTGATTAAAGATATCGGCAAATTTTGCGCAGCCGCTTTCAATAAATTGTTCAAAATGGCGGGCGGCGTACTGACGTGCTGCGAGATGGGAATATGACCCTTTTGGCCCAAGGAAGGCCACGCGCGCGGAGTGCGGGTTAATTTTGTTCAGGTGCTGCTGGAGCAGTGCCTGTTGAGTCAGGACGGAGTCTTCGATGATGAGTTGGAACAGGCGAGTAATGTAGTGAGCATCAAGATGATGTGCTTTGCCAAGCTGAATGAGCCGGTCCAAAAGGTCACGTTCACGGTCGATATCACGAACCGGACGATGCGAAAGCAGTTTGGCTTTACCAACTTCTACGGCCAGTCCACGTCGCTCAGCCAGCAGGGCCAGTAATTTTTCATCCAGCGTACTGATCTTATCGCGCAGCGCCAGCAATGGGTTTTCCGATGTCATAGTGTTGCCTTTCTTGTTATCAATAAAAAAGGCCCCCCGTTGTGGGAGGCCTTATTGTTCGTCTTCGCATTCTTTATCACACGACGAAACGCCTCCCATTCAGGGGAAGGTAAAAAAGAATGCGAAGAAGAACGGGACAAGTTTCATGTGATTTTCCTTTGGCTACATCAGTAAAGTACCCGTACTGTTTTCACCCTGTCAACAAAAAACGCGCCCGAAGGCGCGTTGGCGATACACTCAATGTAAGGGACTACTCTTCTTCTGCTTCGACGAAGTTGGCGTCTTTGACTGAAGTTGTTGCACGACGGGCTTCGCCTTTGTGCTGCACTTTATTGAGCTGCCGTTCCAGCTTGTTGATCAAATCGTTAATTGCGGTGTACATATCCTCGTGTTTTGCGCTGGCGACCAGATGTCCGTTCGGTGTATTGATGGTGGCATCAGCAATGAAACCCTGTGGCTCCTTAGACAGAATGATATGTGGATTAATCAGATGAGTTTGCCATTTTTCTAGTTTGGCGAGACGGTCTGCGACATGCTGGCGAATTGCCGGAGTAATTTCCATTTGTTTACTGGTAATGTTCATTGTCATAAATTTTACCTCTTGTCTTTCCCGTCTTGGTGATTCCAGCATACCGTTCCTAATGTCAAAATGTGTGATCTGAATCACATTATTTTGTCGCTTTTTGTCAAGAAAACCTTTTTGTGAGGCACCGCAGGAACAAGCGATTTTTTACTTGAGGAATACCTGAAAGCAGGCCATATTTGATGAGATGCGTCGGAGCTAAACCGCTTCAGTTATGGCGTTAATGGATAAAAAAACGGCAGCCCTTGGGCTGCCGTTTTGCATTCTGAGGTAAATCAGGTGTTGCTGCTGTTGGCGGCAATAATTTTTGCTACTTTTTCGGCCTGCGCATTCATCTGCATCTGGCGATAAGCGTTTTCCATCAACGGCAGAGCATTACGTGTTGCCTGGGTATCCGGGTAGTCACGCAGCATGCCTTCCACACGGTTTACCACGGCAACCCATGCACCGCGGGCAGTGTAATACTCCGCAACGGAATATTCATACTTCGCCAGACGATCTTTCAGGAACACCAGACGTTTAGTGGCGTCAGTGGTGTACTGGCTGTTCGGATAGCCACGTACCAGCTTGGAAAAGTCATTAAACGCAGCTCGGGCATGTTGCGGATCGCGATCGCTGCGATCAACACCAAAGAAACCTTGCAGTGCGCTATCATCCAACGCCATATTGGTCAGGCCACGCATATACATGACATAATCAATGTTAGGGTGTGTCGGGTTAAGACGGATAAAACGATCGATGGCAGCCTGAGCAAGCGGCAGATCGGCGTTTTTGTAGTAGGCGTAGATGAGATCTAATTGCACCTGCTGAGAATACGGTCCAAATGGATAACGGTTATCCAACGCTTCCAATTGCGTTATTGCCTGTTTCCAGTTACCGTCCTGCAGCTTTTGCTGAGCAGTCGCGTAGATTTCATTTGGCGGATTATCGGGCACCTCTTCCTTTGAACCAGAGCAACCCGCCAAAAACAGGCTCAACGTGGCTGCTGCCACCAGATATTTCATGCGCGTCATGACGTTTTGACTTTCCTCAAAATGTAATACGGGAGATTCTCTGTTCCTGCTCCCGGTTAAGACCAGCTACAATAGCACACTATATTAAACGGCAAAGCCGTAAAACCCAACGTTAAACGAAGAAGCAGTTTATGGCACAACGAGTAGAACTCACCGCAACAGTCTCCGAAAATCAGCTCGGTCAACGCTTAGATCAGGCTTTGGCCGAATTGTTCCCTGATTATTCGCGATCGCGCATAAAAGAATGGATCCTCGACCAGCGCGTGCTGGTAAATGGCAATCTTTGCGATAAACCGAAAGAAAAAGTGTTGGGTGGAGAGCGTGTCTCCATCAATGCAGAAATTGATGAAGAGGTTCGTTTTGAAGCTCAGGATATCCCACTGGATATCGTTTATGAAGATGATGATATTCTTGTCATCAACAAACCCCGTGACCTCGTAGTGCATCCGGGCGCCGGGAATCCTGATGGTACGGTATTGAATGCGTTGCTGCATTACTACCCGCCAATCGCGGATGTTCCTCGTGCCGGTATCGTACACCGTCTGGATAAAGACACGACCGGATTAATGGTGGTGGCAAAAACGGTTCCGGCGCAAACTCGTCTGGTGGAGTCGTTGCAGCTGCGCGAAATTACCCGTGAGTACGAAGCCGTGGCAATTGGTCACATGACTGCTGGCGGAACCGTTGAGGAACCGATTAGCCGTCACCCGACCAAGCGTACGCACATGGCGGTACACCCAATGGGGAAACCGGCGGTAACGCACTATCGCATTATGGAACACTTCCGTGTGCACACGCGTCTGCGGTTGCGTCTGGAAACCGGACGTACGCACCAGATCCGCGTGCACATGGCACACATCACTCATCCGCTGGTGGGCGATCAGGTCTACGGCGGTCGTCCACGTCCACCGAAAGGCGCTTCTGACGAATTTATCTCCGTACTGCGTAAGTTCGACCGTCAGGCGCTGCACGCGACCATGCTGCGTTTATATCACCCGATTTCCGGTATCGAAATGGAATGGCACGCGCCGATTCCACAAGATATGGTGCAGTTGATTGAAGTTATGCGCGCTGATTTCGAAGAACATAAGGATGATATTGCCTGGCTATGAATAAGCTAATTGTCCCGCAGTGGCCGATACCGCAAGGTGTCGCGGCGTGTAGTTCTACCCGTATTGGCGGAGTCAGTATGCCGCCTTACGATTCGCTGAATCTGGGCGCCCATTGCGGCGATAACCCGGAGCATGTTGAAGAGAACCGCAAACGACTATTTGCTGCGGGCAATCTGCCGTCAAAGCCGGTCTGGCTGGAGCAGGTCCACGGTAAGGATGTTCTGAAACTGACCGGCGAGCCTTACGCCTCCAAACGCGCAGATGCGTCGTATAGCAACACGCCGGGCACCGTGTGTGCGGTAATGACCGCTGATTGTTTGCCGGTGTTGTTTTGCAATCGTTCCGGAACGGAAGTGGCTGCGGCCCATGCGGGTTGGCGCGGATTATGCGCCGGCGTGCTGGAAGAGACGGTGGCGTGTTTTGCCGATAAACCTGAAAACATTATTGCCTGGCTAGGCCCGGCGATAGGTCCAAACGCGTTTGAAGTTGGGCCTGAAGTCCGCGAGGCATTCATGGCGAAAGATCCGCAAGCGGACCTCGCTTTTGTACCACGTGGTGACAAATATCTGGCGGATATCTACCAGCTTGCGCGCCAGCGTCTGGCCAATGTCGGGGTAGAGAACATCCACGGTGGTGACCGTTGCACCTTTTGTGAAAGTGAGACGTTCTTCTCTTATCGTCGCGACAATACCACGGGTCGTATGGCAAGTTTTATTTGGCTGATATAACCTAAAGAATCAAGACGATCCGGTACGTGTAATTTTCTTTTCACATAATTCAGGTCATTCACCTTGAATAATTGAGGGATGACCTCATTTAATCTCCAGTAGCAATTTTGACCTGTTATGGGAGGAGTTATGCGTCTGGATCGTCTTACTAATAAATTCCAGCTTGCTCTTGCCGATGCCCAATCACTCGCATTGGGGCACGACAATCAATTCATCGAACCACTGCATCTAATGAGCGCCTTGCTGAATCAGGAAGGGGGATCGGTACGTCCTTTATTAACGTCTGCTGGCATTAATGCTGGCCAGTTACGTACAGCCATTGACCAGGCGTTGAGCCGTTTGCCGCAGGTAGAAGGTACCGGCGGTGATGTGCAGCCTTCTCAGGAACTGGTGCGTGTACTGAATCTTTGCGACAAGCTGGCGCAAAAACGTGGGGACAACTTTATTTCGTCAGAACTGTTCGTTCTGGCGGCGCTTGAGTCACGCGGTACGCTGACCGACTTATTAAAATCAGCAGGCGCGACGACCGCAAATATCACTCAGGCAATTGAACAAATGCGTGGAGGTGAAAGCGTGAATGACCAGGGGGCTGAAGACCAACGTCAGGCCTTGAAAAAATATACCGTCGATCTGACCGAACGTGCCGAGCAGGGCAAACTCGATCCGGTCATCGGCCGTGATGAAGAAATTCGCCGTACTATTCAGGTGCTGCAACGTCGTACTAAAAATAACCCGGTGTTAATCGGTGAACCTGGCGTCGGTAAAACAGCCATTGTTGAAGGGCTGGCCCAACGCATCATCAATGGTGAAGTGCCGGAAGGCTTAAAAGGCCGTCGTGTGCTGGCGCTGGATATGGGCGCGCTGGTGGCTGGGGCCAAATATCGTGGTGAGTTTGAAGAACGCTTAAAAGGTGTGCTGAACGATCTCTCGAAACAGGAAGGCAATGTCATTCTGTTTATCGACGAATTGCATACCATGGTTGGGGCGGGTAAAGCCGATGGCGCAATGGACGCCGGGAACATGCTGAAACCAGCACTGGCTCGCGGGGAACTGCACTGCGTAGGCGCAACAACGCTTGATGAATATCGCCAGTACATCGAAAAAGATGCGGCGCTGGAACGTCGTTTCCAGAAAGTGTTTGTGGCTGAACCTTCAGTGGAAGACACCATCGCAATCTTGCGTGGCCTGAAAGAACGTTATGAGCTGCACCATCATGTGCAGATTACTGACCCGGCGATTGTTGCGGCAGCTACGCTGTCTCACCGCTATATTGCCGATCGTCAGTTGCCGGATAAAGCTATCGACCTCATTGACGAAGCGGCATCCAGCATTCGTATGCAGATTGACTCCAAGCCGGAGGAACTCGACAGACTCGACCGCCGTATTATCCAGCTCAAACTGGAACAGCAGGCATTAATGAAAGAGTCTGATGAGGCGAGTAAAAAACGTCTCGATATGCTCAACGAAGAGCTGGACGACAAAGAGCGCCAGTATTCTGAGTTAGAGGAAGAGTGGAAAGCTGAAAAAGCCTCCCTCTCGGGAACGCAAACTATCAAGGCTGAGCTGGAGCAGGCGAAAATCGCCATCGAACAGGCGCGCCGCGTTGGCGACCTGGCGCGGATGTCTGAACTGCAGTACGGCAAAATTCCTGAACTGGAAAAACAGCTGGAAGCAGCCACCCAGTCTGAAGGCAAAACCATGCGTCTGCTGCGTAATAAAGTCACGGATGCAGAAATTGCTGAGGTGCTGGCGCGCTGGACCGGGATCCCGGTTGCTCGCATGCTGGAGGGCGAACGGGAAAAACTGTTGCGTATGGAGCAGGAGCTGCACAGCCGCGTGATTGGCCAGAACGAAGCGGTGGAAGCCGTTTCTAATGCTATTCGTCGTAGCCGCGCGGGCTTGTCCGATCCGAATCGTCCGATTGGTTCATTCCTGTTCCTTGGTCCAACCGGTGTCGGTAAAACCGAACTGTGCAAAGCGCTGGCAAACTTTATGTTCGACAGTGACGATGCAATGGTGCGTATCGATATGTCCGAGTTTATGGAGAAACACTCGGTGTCTCGTTTGGTTGGGGCACCTCCGGGATATGTCGGTTATGAAGAAGGTGGGTATCTGACGGAAGCAGTACGCCGTCGTCCTTACTCTGTCATCTTGTTGGATGAAGTGGAGAAAGCGCATCCGGATGTGTTCAACATTCTGCTGCAGGTGCTTGATGATGGTCGTCTGACTGACGGACAGGGGAGAACGGTCGATTTCCGTAATACGGTTGTCATCATGACCTCGAACCTGGGTTCCGATCTGATCCAGGAACGCTTCGGTGAGTTGGATTACGGTCACATGAAGGATATGGTGCTGGGCGTCGTGAGCCAAAACTTCCGCCCGGAATTCATCAACCGTATAGATGAAGTTGTTGTGTTCCATCCGCTGGGTGAGCAGCATATTGCTTCTATTGCTCAGATCCAGCTGCAGCGTCTGTACAAACGTCTGGAAGAGCGTGGCTATGAAATCCATATTTCTGACGAGGCGCTTAAACTGCTGAGTGCGAATGGTTACGATCCGGTGTATGGCGCGCGTCCATTGAAACGTGCCATCCAGCAGCAGATCGAAAACCCGTTAGCGCAGCAAATTCTGTCTGGTGAACTGATTCCGGGCAAAACGATTCGTCTGGAAGTGAATGACGATCGCATCGTGGCAGTGCAGTAAGTCACAAAATAACAATAAACGGGCCTGCAGGGCCCGTTTTTGTTTAAAATCCAGGCAAAAATAGGCGCATTGATTGAAAAGTAATCGCTTGATAAGTTTTTTATATTTTTAACTTGTCAGCCTGAAATAACTCCCTATAATGCGCCTCCACTGACACGGAACAACGGATTACAAGCCGCCGGGTCAGCGAGGTTCCACTGAGAACTTCGGCGAAGAAAGCGAAATCAAATGCTTGACTTCGTAGCGGGATGGCGTAATATGCACACCCCGCGCCGCTGAGAAAAAGCGAAGCGGCACTGCTCTTTAACAATTTATCAGACAATCTGTGTGGGCACTCGAAGATACGGATTCTTAACGTCGCAAGACGAAAAATGAATACCAAGTCTCTTGAGTGAACATACGTAATTCATTACGAAGTTTAATTCACGAGCATCAAACTTAAATTGAAGAGTTTGATCATGGCTCAGATTGAACGCTGGCGGCAGGCCTAACACATGCAAGTCGAACGGTAGCAC